>JAAFIT010000165.1 GCA_013298745.1 Sphingomonadales bacterium | reverse complement strand
CGGAATGAATGGGAGTTCGGGGCGGAACTGGTACCCGCCCGATAGCATCAGCAAATCAGGAAAATTCAGCGCGGCGCGAGTGATGGCAACAGTCACCTCACCGGCGCGCGGCGCGGGTGGCTCGGGCCAGTCCGCTTCGAGTTGCAGACCGGAGCGATCGGGGGACAGGTGATGGCAGACAAGAGCACGCATGGTGCAGTTATGTCGCTAAGCTCGGGCGCGCGCCAATCCGGCTACTGATAGGGTTTCGGGCCGCCGCCCCAGATACGCGCCGCGGCAAGGCCGGTGAGGAAGCCGCCGATATGCGTCCAGATGGCGATGTGAGTCATTCCTGTGCCGCCGTTGAAGGCAAGGCCGGTCAGCAACTGCAAGCCAATCCAGGTCGCTGCATACCAGAGCGAGGTGAGCGTTTCGCCCGAGATCGTAAGTCCGAAAACGCGACGCGGCGCGACGCGACTGGTGGCGAACAGCACGGCATAGGCCCCGAAAATTGCGGCAATCGCCCCACTGGCGCCAACGATCGGCGAGGTGCCGAGCGGGCTGGCCACGACCTGGGCGACCCCGCCAACAATACCGCCCGCAAGAAACAGCCCGACTAGGGCCCATCTACCGGTCACCCATTCGACATAACGGCCGACCCAGGCGAAGAACAGCAGGTTGAGTCCCAAGTGCAGCCAGCCACTGTGCAGCAGCATATGGGTGACGAAGGTCAACAGACTCGGCACCAGCGGTGCTTGCCCGGCCAGCGCTGCCGAGATGCGTGCCGGAACCAGGCCGAAATTCCAGATCACGGCCTGACCGAAGCCGGCACCACCGATCGCGATCGCTGCCTGCACGGCAACGCACAGACCCAACAGGCTGTTGGTTGCAATCGGTGATGGTGGCTTGAACGGCTTCACGATATCCGGCCCCGGCTCCGACAATAGCGTCCCCGACAATGGCCAAGGCGCCCCGAAAGGCGCCCGCTGATCAGATGAATTCCACTGCTTCGATGGTGTAGTAACGGTCACCCGACGGTGTCGTCACTTCAACCTCGTCATCGACGCGGCGGCCGATGAGCGCGCGGCCGAGCGGCGAATTATAGCTGATGCGGCCGCGGCGGGCATCCGCTTCGGTATGGCCGACGATCTGATAGATGATCTTCTTGTCGTCCTCATCGAGCAGATGCACGGTGGCGCCGAACACCACCTTGTCGCCCGACAGCGTCGTTGGATCGATGATCACGGCGCGCGCCAACTGGTCTTCCAGCTCGATCACCTGGGCTTCGATCTGGCCCTGGCGTTCCTTGGCGGCGTGATATTCGGCGTTTTCCGAAAGATCGCCATGCGCACGGGCGACTTCGATCTGTTCGACGACTTCCGGGCGCTCGGTCTCCTTCAGGCGACGCAGGGTCGCCACCAGGACCGCATGGCCTTCAGCAAGCATCGGCAGTTTTTCGATCGTCGCCATTATTTTCAACTCTTGTCGTGCACGTCGTGTGACGCAGGAACCCGGAAACGCCAGAGCCATGCAGTGGTTGCACTGCCTTTGGCTTCGCGATCCAGGGGGGCCTACGCCTTGGGGGACTTATGATAGGCCTGCAACGGCCGCACTTCAAGCGGGCGTCGCCGCAGCGCGGCAATTGCCGCTACCGAAGCGATCGAGGCCGCTGCGGTCGTGAAATATGGCACGCGACCATAAAGCGCTGAGCCGCGGATCGAGGCCGAATCCTTCAACGATTGCACGCCTTCAGTGGTGTTGAAGATTAACGCCACGCCCCCGTCCTTGATACGATCGACGATGTGCGGCCGGCCTTCGGCAACCTTGTTGACGCGGGCTACAGGCAACCCGGCGGCTTCGAGCACCAGCGCCGTGCCTTCGGTGGCGATGATGGTAAAGCCCATCGCGGCGAGATCGCGCATGGCGGGAACGATCAGCGGCTTGTCGCTGTCCTTCACCGAGACGAACACCGTGCCGCCCTGCGGCAGCACCGTGCCGGCGCCAAGCTGCGCCTTGGCAAAGGCGGTGGCGAAATCGCCATCGATCCCCATGACCTCGCCCGTCGATTTCATTTCGGGGCCAAGCACTGGGTCGACACCGGGGAAGCGCGCGAACGGGAATACCGCTTCCTTGACGGCAATATGCGTGCCGGTGTTGCGCGGGGACACGTCAAAGCTCGACAGCGCTTCGCCGGCCATGACGCGGCTGGCGATCTTGGCGACCTGGATGCCGGTCGCCTTGGCAGTGAATGGCACCGTGCGGCTGGCGCGCGGGTTGACCTCGATCAGGTAAACCTCGCCGTCCTTGACCGCGAACTGGATATTCATCAGCCCGCGGACATTCAATGCGCGCGCCAGCACCGTCGTCTGGCGCTCGATTTCGGCGATGATCTCGTCCGACAGGCTGTAGGGCGGCAGCGAGCACGCCGAATCGCCCGAATGGACGCCCGCTTCCTCGATATGCTGGAGCACACCGGCGACATAGACGGTGTCGGCATCGGCAATCGCATCAACATCGACTTCGATGGCGTCACGCAGATAGCGATCGATCAGCACCGGCGAGTCGCCCGAAACGATCACTGCCTCGCGGATATAAGTATCGAGTTGGGCCTGGGTTTCGACAATTTCCATCGCCCGGCCGCCGAGCACATAGCTCGGCCGCATCAGCACCGGATAACCGATGCGTGTGGCAACCTCGACGGCTTCATCGCGGCTGCGGGCGATGCCGTTTTCGGGCTGCTTGAGGCCGAGTTGCTCGATCAGCGCGGCAAAGCGTTCGCGGTCTTCGGCAAGATCGATATTGTCAGGTGCTGTGCCGAGGATCGGGATACCGGCGGCTTCGAGCGCCTTGGCAAGCTTCAGCGGCGTCTGGCCACCCAACTGGACGACGACGCCCGCCAATTTGCCGGCCTGCATTTCCTTGTGCAGCACTTCGAGAACGTCTTCGGCGGTCAGCGGCTCGAAATACAGGCGATCCGAGGTGTCATAATCGGTCGACACCGTTTCGGGGTTGCAGTTGATCATGATGGTTTCATAGCCGGCATCGGCCAGCGCAAAGCAGGCATGGCAGCAGCAATAATCGAACTCGATCCCCTGACCGATGCGGTTCGGGCCACCGCCCAGAATGACAACCTTGGTGGCGCTGCTGGGTTCGGATTCGCAATCGGGGGTGCCGAAGCTCGGCGCCTCATAGGTCGAATACATGTACGGCGTCTTGGCGGTGAATTCGCCGGCGCAGGTATCGATGCGCTTGAACACCGGGCGGATGCCCAGGGCGCGGCGCTCGGCGGCGATTTCGGCTTCGGTCTTGCCGGTCAGCTTGGCCAGCCGCGCGTCCGAAAAACCCATGGATTTCAGGCGACGAAAGCTGTTGGGCCCGGTCGGATAGTCGCCGGCCTTGAGGCTGGCTTCGACCTGCATCAGTTCCTCGATCTGACGCAGGAACCAGGGTTCGAACTTGGCGACAGCGTGGATGCGCTCCACGCTCATGCCTTCGCGCAGCGCTTGTGCAGCAACGCGTAGCCGGTCCGGCGTGGCGCGCGAAAGCTCGGCCTCGATTTCATCATGCGACGCACCGACGAGGAACTCGATCTCGTCAAAGCCACAAAGCCCGGTTTCAAGGCCGCGCAGCGCCTTCTGGACGCTTTCCTGGAAATTGCGGCCGATCGCCATGACTTCGCCAACCGACTTCATCGCGGTGGACAGCAAAGGCTCCGATCCCTTGAACTTTTCAAAGGCGAAACGCGGGATTTTGGTGACGACATAATCGATCGTCGGTTCGAACGACGCCGGTGTCGCGCCGGTGATGTCGTTCATCACTTCATCGAGGGTGTAGCCAACAGCGAGCAGTGCCGCGACCTTGGCGATGGGGAACCCCGTCGCCTTTGATGCCAGCGCCGAGGAGCGCGAAACGCGCGGGTTCATCTCGATGACGACGAGGCGGCCATCCTTCGGATTGACCGCGAACTGAACGTTGGAACCACCTGTTTCGACACCGATTTCACGCAGGCAAGCGATGCTCGCATTGCGCATGATCTGATATTCCTTGTCGGTCAGCGTCAATGCCGGCGCGACGGTAATGCTGTCCCCGGTGTGGACACCCATCGGGTCGATATTCTCGATCGAGCAGATGATGATGGCATTGTCCGCCTTGTCGCGAACAACCTCCATTTCATATTCCTTCCAGCCGAGCACCGATTCCTCGATCAGGACCTCGGTGGTCGGCGAGGCATCAAGGCCGCCGGTGACGATGCGGACGAACTCTTCCTTGTTATAGGCGATGCCGCCGCCGGTGCCGCCCATGGTGAAGCTGGGGCGGATGATCGTCGGCAGGCCGACGAAATCGAGCGCCGCCATGGCTTCGTCGATCGAATGGGCGATCTGCGAACGCGGACTTTCGAGGCCAATCTTGTCCATCGCGTCGCGGAACTTCAGGCGGTCCTCGGCCTTGTCGATGGCTTCGGCGTCGGCGCCGATCAACTCGACTTTGTATTTCTCCAGCGTGCCATCGCGATGCAAGGCGAGCGCGGTGTTGAGCGCGGTCTGGCCACCCATCGTCGGCAACACCGCATCGGGGCGTTCCTTGGCGATGATCTTGGCGACGATGTCCGGCGTGATCGGCTCGACATAGGTCGCATCGGCGAGTTCGGGATCGGTCATGATCGTCGCCGGGTTCGAATTGACGAGGATGATGCGATAGCCTTCGGCCTTCAGCGCCTTGACCGCCTGGGTGCCCGAATAATCGAACTCGCAGGCCTGGCCGATGATGATCGGCCCTGCCCCGATAATCAGGATGGATTTTATGTCGGTGCGCTTGGACATTACTGATCTGATCCGGTTTCCGCAGCGCAGCCCCAGCCGTCGAATTCGACGCCGTGGCTGATCTCGATTTCGAGCGCGCGGGTGATAAGGGCTTTCAAGGCATCGCGGGTGACGGGGCCATCGACCTGCAAATCGGCCGCCCAGTCACCGTCCTCAAACTCGCCGAAGTCGATGAAGCGGAAGCCGAGGCCCTGCGCGTCTTCGGCAAGGTTCTCGATATCGTCCTGCGCGCCCTTGAAATGCACGTCGATGGTGCGTGGCAGCTCGGCGATATCGCCATTGGCGGCGAGCGCTTGCAGCACCTCTTCATTAGCCTCCAGCTCTTCGGCGAGCCGTGCCGGGTCGATGGCGGTCATGCCGACACCTTCAGCGAGGCGACGAACTTTTCGAACAGATAGACGCTGTCCTGCGGCCCTGGGCTGGCTTCGGGGTGATACTGCACCGAGAATGCTGCCTTGTCGGTCAATTCCAGCCCGGCGAGCGAACCATCGAACAGCGAGATGTGCGTTGGCCGTGCCGTCGCCGGCAGGGTTTCAGTTTCGACCGCAAAGCCATGGTTCATCGAGGTGATCTCGACGCGGCCGTCGCTCAACCGCTTCACCGGATGGTTGGCGCCGCGGTGGCCCTGCTGCATCTTCACCGTCTTGGCGCCGACGGCGAGACCGAGCAACTGGTGGCCGAGGCAGATGCCGAACAGCGGGATGCCCTTGTTGAGCAGCTTCTGGATGACCGGCACGGCATAGACGCCGGTGGCGGCCGGATCGCCGGGGCCGTTCGACAGGAAAATGCCATCGGGCTTCAGCGCCATGATCTCGTCATAGCTCGCCAGCGCCGGCACCGTTGGGGTTGCCGCTGTGGACAGCATAGCCGCCCTGAAGCGTCCACAGGCCATCGTCCCAGGTGTAATTCTGGGTGGTGGAGATGACGGACGCGAGGTCCATCCCCTCCAAGCCTGGCCAGCCGCGCGCCTGCGCCGTCAATTGCTTGATATCGAAACTGCCGGCGCGATTGTGGGCGATGACGGCGTTGGGGGCGCCGCCCATGCGGATGCGCTTCGTCAGTGCCCGGGTATCGACGCCCGAAACGCCGATGCGGCCCCAGGCGCGCATCCAGTCATCGAAATTGCGGGTCGAGCGGAACGACGCCGCCGGGGTGATCGCCTCGCGCACCACGCAACCCAGCGCGTGCGGATTGGGTGATTCGATATCATCCTGGTTGGAGCCGAC
>JAAFIT010000164.1 GCA_013298745.1 Sphingomonadales bacterium | reverse complement strand
GTCGCTTCGCCGACAATCTCGCCGCGGTCCTTGCCCATCGCTGCAATCACCGTTTCAACCGCTTCCTCGCCGACCTTCTGGGCGATCTTGGCGCGGCCCTTGGCGGTCATCTTGGCGACATAGCTCGTCGATGGATCGGCAAAACGGTTGAGGCTGATCCGCGCGATCAACCGATCAAAGACATCGTCGTTCATCGCCGCACCCTCACGCCCGCTGCCGCCAGTGCATCCTTGGCATCGCCGATCGTCGCTTCGCCGAAGTGGAAGATCGATGCCGCCAGCACCGCACTGGCATGGCCATCGATCACCCCGGTGACAAGATCCTGCACGCCACCGACACCGCCCGAGGCGACCACCGGTACCGGCACCGCATCGGCGATGGCGCGGGTGAGTGCCAGATCATAGCCATTGCGGGTGCCGTCGCGGTCCATGCTGGTCAGCAGGATTTCGCCGGCGCCGAGCCGTGCCGCCTCGATGGCATAGCCGACCGCATCGATTCCCGTCGCGCGCCGCCCGCCATGGGTGAAGATTTCCCAGCGTCCATCGCCCACAGTCTTGGCATCGACGGCGACAACAACGCATTGTTCACCAAAGCGCATCGCCAGTTCACCGATCAGCGCCGGTCGCGCCACGGCGGCGGAATTGATCGCCACCTTGTCGGCGCCCGCCAGCAGCAGCGCCCGCGCGTCATCGACCGAGCGCACCCCGCCACCGACGGTCAACGGCATGAAACAGGCGTCGGCGGTGGCCTCCACCACATGCAGCAGCGTCGACCGGTCTTCATGGCTAGCGGTGATATCGAGAAAGGTCAGTTCGTCGGCGCCGGCGGCATCATAAGCGCGCGCCGCCTCGACCGGATCGCCAGCGTCGCGAAGTGCCACAAAGTTGACGCCTTTGACGACGCGGCCATCGGCAACATCGAGACAGGGGATGACACGGACAGCCAAACTCATTGGGGGAGACTCATGCCGCCGCCGCCAGCGCTTCGCGCAGATCAAGCCGGCCATCATAAAGTGCCCGGCCGGTAATCACGCCTTCGATGTTCGGCTGGCCGACGAGCGCGGTGATATCCGCTATCCCGGCCACACCTCCGGAAGCGATCACCGGCACCGGACTGACCGCCGCCAGCGCGCATGTCGCTGCCAGGTTGACGCCCTTCAGCATCCCGTCGCGACCGACATCAGTGAACAGCAGCGCCGCGACCCCCGCATCGGCAAAGCGCGCCGCGAGGTCCGCCACCGGCAGCGTCGAGCGTTCGGCCCAGCCGCGTGTCGCCACCATCCCGTCACGGGCATCGACAGCGACGACAACACGGCCCGGATGCGCGGACGCCACGTCACGCACCAGCGCCGGGTCCTCCAGCGCGGCGGTGCCCATCACCACCCGCCAGACACCGGCATCGAGCCATGCTTCGGCCTGGGCACGTGTGCGGATGCCGCCGCCGACCTGTACGCGCCCCGGAAACGCAGCGATCGCCGCCCGCACGCCAGCGCCGTTGCGGCTGGCCCCGGCAAAGGCGCCATCCAGGTCGACAACATGCAGCGCCGTCGCCCCCGCTTCGGCAAAGGCCCGCGCCTGCGCGCCGGGATCGTCATTATAGATTGTCGCGCGGTCCATATCGCCTTCGGCAAGGCGGACGCACTTGCCGCCCTTCAAATCGATGGCGGGAAAGACGATCATGCGCTGAGCCAATTCTTCAGGAACGCCAGCCCATACGCCTGGCTCTTTTCCGGGTGAAACTGCACGCCGGTGATGTTGCCGCGCGCGACAATCGCCGGGAACACCCCGCCATGATCGGAGGTGGCGCGCACATCGCCGGCGTCGTCGGGATCGAAACGATAGCTGTGAACGAAATAGGCGTCGCCCTCGGCCAGCCCCGAGCCATTGGCGGCGCTGACCTGGTTCCAACCCATGTGCGGGATCTTCAAGGCCGGGTTATCGGGCGTCAGCCGCGTTACCTTGCCAGGCAACCAGCCAAGACCGCTGTGGACGCCATGTTCATGGCCTTCGCTGGCGAGCAGCTGCATCCCCACACAGATGCCGAGGAACGGCACCCGGCGTCGTTGCACTGCATCGGCCAGCGCCGCTTCGATGCCCGACGCCTGACGCAGCGCCGTGATACACTGGGCAAAGGCGCCGACGCCGGGCAGCACGATGCGATCGGCACTGGCGATGCGCGCCGGATCGCTGGTGACATCGACATCACTTGCCCCCGCGGCCGCCAGGGCTCGGGCCGCGGATCGCAAATTGCCGGCACCGTAATCGACGACCGCGATGCGTTCAGACACCAGCGTTTCCTGTGGTCGGCGCCCCTCCGAGCGTGCCCTTGGTCGAAGGAATTGCATCGGCCTTGCGCGGGTCGATGGCGACGGCAGTCCGCAGCGCGCGCGCCAGCCCCTTGAAGCAACTTTCGGCGATGTGGTGATTGTTGACGCCATAAAGCGTCTCGATGTGCAGCGTGATGCCTGCCGAGCCGGCAAAGGCGGCGAAGAACTCCTTGACCATCTCGGTATCGAGCTCGCCGAGCTTCGGCTGGGTGAAGCCCGATTTCCATACCAGATATGGCCGCCCCGAAATGTCGAGCGCGACGCGGGTGAGCGTTTCGTCCATCGGAATCAACACGTCGCCATAACGGGTGATGCCCTTGCGATCGCCCAGCGCCTTGGCCACCGCCTCGCCGAGCGCGATGCCGGTATCCTCGGTGGTGTGGTGGCCATCGATGTGGAGATCGCCCTTGGCGGCAATGGTGATGTCGATCAGCGAGTGCCGCGACAATTGTTCGAGCATGTGATCGAGAAAGCCGATGCCGGTCGAAACCTGGTATTCGCCATGACCGTCGAGGTTCACCCGAACATCGATCGATGTTTCCTTGGTTTCCCGGGCGATGCTGGCGATTCTGGGGCTCATGCTGGCGCGGTAATGCATCCGGGCGATACGGACAAGGTTGCGCTGGCCAAAGCGCCTCCGGTGTGACGCTGCAGCTTGCTATCCGAAGCAAAGCGAGTCCGCACCGAACCGGACATATATCGTGCATTTTGCGATTATTTTCGCAGAATCTCTTGCATAATGCAGCATTGGCCGCAGCGAGCTTGCCCGACTCTAAAAGCAGATTTCGCTTCATATCACTGATTTTGCTGATCTTTCTTCAATCAACGCCAGGCTTGGCACAGTTCATGCATTGCCCTGTTGCATCAGGCGCTCGCGCCACAGTTTTGAACACGGGGTTCTTCATGTCCATTATCGCAAGCACGACCATTAGGATGGCGCTCGCCGCCGCTATCGGTCTGGCGGCATCGTCCGCGTCGGCAGTCACGCCGTTCCCGCAATATCCGACCCGCGGCAAGCAAAACCCGGTGGAGTATAGCTTCACCGCCGCTCAGACCGGCACCATCACCGCCTGGTACACCGGCACCACCGCCAGCTATTCCGAAAATCTCGGGTTGATGGTCAACGGCGTCAAGACCGGCGTGACGGGGCTCAACAACAAGACATCGAAGGTGGGCGACACGCTGATCCTCGGCAATGCCAAGGCCGGCGACAAGCTGACCTTCTTCATCGATGTGTTGACCACCAAGAGGACGTATTTTTCCGAAAAGAGCCTTAACGAAGACGGCGTGAATCACATTTTTTCCGCCAGTTATGCCGGCTCCGACACCGTCCCCGCCGGCACTTACATCGGCTTTGAAGACCTGTGGCAGGGGGGCGATTTCAACTATTTCGATTTGAGCTTCGTCTTCCAGAATGTCGCGAGCCGGGAAGTGCCAGCGGTTGGCGGCGTTCCCGAGCCGTCAAGCTGAGCGATGCTGATCGCCGGTTTCGGGCTGACCGGCGCCACGTTGCGTCGTCGCCGGACGGCCATCGCCGGCTGATCAAACATCCGATTGCACATCAATGCGAGGGCGGTCCGCGGAACCGCCGCTTTGGCACGTTAGCCGGTTAGAAGGACGGTTGGGGGGACATGAACAGGACTTTGGCAATTGTGGCAGCGCTGGCGGCCATCACGGCAGCGGCACCGGCGGCGGCGACAACCTACAGCTTCGCCTATCAGACCGGGACCAGGTTGCTGGCCGACACGCGCGAAGCGGGCGGAGTGCGCGACAGAAGCGCCCTTGCCGTCAAGGCTATCGGTCCGCGGCCAGCTCCGCAGCAACGAGGCAATCTGCATGGTCTGCTCGGCGTCACATCGGTGGCGCTTGGCAGCGCGATCGACGGATCATTGCAGAATTTCTGCGCCGCCATGCAGGCTGATTGCCGCGGCGTCGGCTTTGCCGTCGTCACCAGTCTCGCGCCGCTGGACGGAATCGACTTCGCCTCCGCCAGCGACATTTTCGCAACCTATCTCGTGAAGAAGCAGCCGACCACAGCCGTCGCGCGCGTTCCCGAACCGGGCATCTGGGCCTTGTGGATCGCCGGGTTCAGCATGCTGGGCATGATGCAGCGCCGCCGGGCAATGCGCGCCCGCTAAGCGGCAAGCACCGCCGCGGGTGCGATACCGTGCCGGATCGGGCGACCTGCACCCATCGGTCACAATCTTTATTCCACGACAGGACACCTTAACGGTATTGTAACCGCCGTCTGCGCAGAGTTGCGCAGGGGGGCCGATGATACGTTACCAGCTATTTGCGCTCGATCGATTGGGGCGTGTCGATCGCGGCTTCGAACATCGCTGCAACAGTGATGACGAAGCCATCGACTATGCCGGATCAATCCTCGACGGGAATATCGCCGAAATCGAAGTGATGCGCGAACGCCGGATCATCGCGCACGTCCGCCATCATGACGGCCAGGTGACGGTCATCCCGACGCTTTGACGTCGACTCGAGTTTGGGCAATCGGCGTCGGCCCGCACAAACGCTATTCGCCGGTCAGAACGAAGTTTTCCGGATATTTCGCCGTTGCCCCGGCATAATAGCTCTGGATGATCGCCAGATCCGCCGCATAATCGCCGCTTGGCCACAGCGTTGCCGGCAGGCTGACGGTCTTGGTGCGGTAATCCATCACTGCAAAGGTAATCGGCACGCCGGCGCCGATGGCGATGTGATAGAAGCCGGATTTCCATTTCTGCACCGCATCGCGCGTGCCTTCGGGCGGCACCACCAGCACCAGGCTGTCCTCCGCCGCAAACGCCGCTTTCATGGCGCCGACGACATCGTTGCTCTTGCTGCGATCGATCGGAACGCAACCGGTCCATTTGACGATGCCGCCAAAGGGGCCTTCGGTCAGGCTCTTCTTGCCCATGTAGCGCAACCGGACGCGCCATTTGGCAGCAGCGGCAATCATCCAGATGCCGTCCCAGTTCGATGTGTGCGGCCCCGCCGTCACCACCACCTTGCGATCAGCGGGCCAGTCCCCGGCGATCTTCCAGCCGCCGAGCGCCAGAAACGCCGTGCCGAACCAGTGCCAGATCTCCAGGCCGATCCCACGCCGCGGCAACGGCCGCGCTGTGGTCAGATCATGGACAATCAGGGTGCCGGGCGCTTGCATCGCCAAGCGGTATCAGAGCGATTTGCGGCTGGCGATGGCAGGTGCGTCGAAAAATGACTGCCCTGCAAGAATCCGCAGGGTAGCGGCCGCGCCTGAACCGGCCCTTTTCATGCGCGCAACGCTTCCTACATCGGGGGACGGATTGCTGACGAAAGAACACCCCCTCATGGCAGATTTCCCCGATTGGCACGGCACGACCATCGTGTCGGTGCGCAAGAATGGCCGCGTCACCATCGCCGGCGACGGCCAGGTGACGATGGGCAACACCGTGATGAAGCCCAATGCCAAGAAGGTGCGCCGCCTTGGGCCCAAGGGTGATGTCATCGGCGGGTTCGCCGGCGCTACCGCCGATGCCTTCACGCTGTTCGAACGGCTCGAAGCCAAGCTCGAACGCTATCCGGGGCAATTGACTCGCGCCGCGGTCGAACTCGCCAAGGATTGGCGCACCGATCGCTATCTGCGTCGCCTCGAAGCGATGATGATCGTTGCCGACAAGGATGTGACCTTGGTGCTGACCGGCACCGGTGACGTACTCGAGCCGCAGGGCGGCA
>JAAFIT010000163.1 GCA_013298745.1 Sphingomonadales bacterium | reverse complement strand
CAAAAGCTGCGCCATCGTGACGACGGGTGCCGCCATAACTTTCTCTCCTCTATCCGGTTTGACCGCTGCAGGAGATGTTCGAGCGACTGCCCGACACCGGATGGGTTGCCCCTGCATGTGGTTCCCGGCACAATTGCCGGTGGAGGCGGCGCTTAGCGACACGCAGGTCGCGGGTCAAGTCCGGTACTTGAAGCCGGTGTTGTCGCCGCAATGCCGAAGGCTTAGTCTTCAGTGCTTCAACGGTGGAGTCACGCCATGCCGGCCCTCGCTTCAGCCACCCCCGTCACCTTCATCCTGACCGCTGACCCTGTTGCATCAAGAGCCTTTTATGCCGAGACACTCGGCCTTCCGCTCGGCCCCCAAGATGCCTTCGCAACCGTCTATGACCTTGGCCACTGTATCCTGCGCGTCACCGAAATCCCCGGCTTTACCGCAGGACCGCACCCGGTCCTCGGCTGGAAGGTCGATGATATCGCGGCCAGCGTCGCGGCGCTCACTGCAAACGGCGTCGCCTTCACCATCTACGAAGGCTTCGGCCAAGACGCGCTCGGCATCTGGACCGCGCCGGGAGGTGCCGCCAAGGTCGCCTGGTTCAACGATCCCGACGGCAATGTGCTCAGCCTGACGCAAAGCTGATTACTTCGGCGTCACCCGCAAAAGCTTGCCATTGGTGCTGTCGGTCAACAACCAGATCGCGCCATCGGGCCCTTCGACAACATCCCGGATGCGCTCGCCGCGATCGGTGAGCAGTCGCTCTTCGCCAACCACCTTGTCGCCCTGCATCACCAGCCGTACCAGCGCCTTGCTGGCAAGGCCGCCGACCAGCAGATTGCCCTTCCATTCGGGGAACAGCTTGCCAGTGGCGATGGTGAGGCCCGACGGTGCGATCACCGGATCCCAATAATAGACCGGCTGTTCCATCCCCGGTGCCTGGGTTTTCGATTCGCCGATTGGCTTGCCCGAATATTCCTCGCCATAGGTGATCGTCGGCCAGCCATAATCCTTGCCCTTGCCGACAAGGTTGAGTTCATCACCGCCCTTGGGGCCGTGCTCAAGTTCCCACAGCCGGCCCTTGCCATCGAGGGTCGCCGCCAGAATGTTGCGGTGGCCATAGGACCAGATTTCCGGCCGGGCGCCGGCCTTTTTCACGAACGGATTATCCTTGGGAATCGAGCCATCGCGGTTGATGCGGACGATCTTGCCGAGATCGCTGCCGAGGTCCTGGGCCTGCACCCGGCCCGGCAGGATCGAGCGTTCACCCAAAGTGATGAACATCGTGCCATCTGCCGGAAACACCAGCCGGCCGCCGAAATGGGCCTTGGAATCGAGCGTCGGCATCATCCGGAAAATGACGCTGACATCGTCCATCCGCGGCGTCGACCCATCAACCAGCTTGCCGCGCGCCACCGCCAGACCATTGCCGCCGTCACGCGGCTCGGCATAGCTCCAGTACACCCAGCCGTCACCGGGAACGCCAACGCCCATCATACCGCCCTGACCGCGCGCGTCGACCGCCGGGAGTCCGGCCACTGGCGGCGAGGCCTTGCCATCGGCAGACACGATGCGCAGTACACCAGGCGCTTTTTCGCTGACCAGCATCTTGCCGCTGGGGAGGAAGGCGAGGCCCCAAGGACTGGAAAGCCCGGTGGCGACTTCGGTGACGGTGAGCGCCGTCTTGCTCGTCACCGCTTCGGCGCGGGTCTGGCCGGCAAAGGCCGGCTGGAATTCCGGAACATTGGGGGCGCCCTGCGACACCGGCGCGGCAACCGCAGGGCCAGCGAGAACAAAAGCGAGCAACAGATGGCGCATGAAACCTCCGGTGGACAACCAGTGTCTCTTTACCGCCTGATCACCGGCCATAACAACTGCGCACCCGCCGAAATCGGTTCGAGATTTTCGATGCCGATCGCGTCCGGATAACGCCGGGTGATCTTCGCCGTGCCGAACAGCACATCCCAAAAGAACAGCAGATTGCCGTAGTTGCCCTTGTAGTGCGTCACGCCATCGGCCTTGTGCTGGCCGTGATGGGCGCTGTGCGTCGCCGGCGTCGAGATCGTCCGCTCCACCACCCACATCAGCGGCGACAGTGCCGGAATGCGATACAGCGGCGCGTCCCAGCGGACATCGCTGTGGGCGCCAATGATCACCGCCATCTTGATGATGACATAGACGACATAGACTGGCCCCAGCCCGAGGTAGATCAGCGCGCCCGAAAACCACAGGCTCGGCATCAGCAAGTAATAGAAGAGGTTGTTGCGATAGACCGTCCGTACCGACAGATATTCGCCGCTATGATGGGCACGATGCAGATTGTAGAGCCAGCCGACACTATGCGATGCCCGGTGCCACCAATATTGCATCATGTCGTCAAACACGAGCAGCAGCCCGGCTTGTGCGATGATCGGGATCGCAGCAAGCGCACCACGTTGGTCGGGCATCACCCAACCCATCAGCGCCATCGCCATCAGGATCACCGCCGGCTGCACCATGGTTAGCAGCGCGACGGTGCTGACCAGTTCCACCGCAACATCGCCGCGCGTCTGCTTCGGCTTCGAAAAGAAACGCGTCTTGGCAATCTCGAGCGCGGTAAAGCCGGCATAGATCGCCGGCACCCAGATGACTTCAGGGCTCATCTGCTGGTCACGCCGGCATCATTCCCGGCGCGGTGCGGATGTTGAGCTGGCCCTTGAGCCCGGCAAAACGGTGAATTTCGATACCCTGATACTCTGGCAGGCCCACCATCTGCATCATTGCTTGGGGGCTGGGATAGTAAGCCAGCGCCACCATGTCCCAAAGCTCCTCGACCTCGCCGAGGATGAGGCCGGTGACGTCGCCCGAGAACACCGCGCGGCCGCCGACCATTTCGAGGCATTTCTGCACCGCGGCGCCGTAGACGAGATAGGCCTGCTTGCCGGTCCAATCGGCGTTGCTGCCATCGGGATATTCGGCCTTGTCCTTGAACTTCAACAAATTGACCATGACCATCGGCCCATTTTCTTCACCGAAGAAGAACGCCTTGGCCTGTTCGGGCTGCGGCATGACGGCATTTTCGACCAACATAAGCTCAGGCCTTGATGAAGTTGTTGATGATCTCGACGAGTTGCTCGGAAGCATCTTCCTGAAGGAAATGCCCGCCAGGAACGATGCAGTGCGCCTGGCCGGCGGCGCCTGGAATGCGCGCCTTGATCGCCGCCTCGCCGCCCTTGGTCACCGGATCATTGTCCGAAAAGCACGTCAGCACGGGCTTGTTAAAGGCTTCGAGCACCTTCCAGGCAGCGATGTTTTCGGCCACCGAACCATGCTCTGGGGTCACCGGCACCAAAGTCGGGAATTGGCGCGCGCCTTCCTTGTAGCTTTCGTCCGGGTAAGGCGCGTCATAGGCGGCAATTTCGGCAGCGCTGAGTTCGCGCGTCGTCCCCATGTTGATGATCATGCCGGTCGGAAAATTCGGAATCGTCTGGCTGATCTGCAGCCATTGATCGAACCCCGGCGACGACCCGGTGCCCGTCGGCAGTCCGGTATTGGCGATGACCAGCCGGGCAAAGCGATCCGGGAACGCAGCGACCAACCGCAAGCCAATGAGGCCACCCCAATCCTGACAGAACAGGGTGATGTTCTTGAGGTCCAGCCCGACAAGCCAGTCCGACATCCATTGGACATGGCGCTCATATGTGTAATCCGCCCGCGCGCCGAGCTTGTCCGACTTGCCGAAGCCGATGAGATCAGGCGCTACAACGCGGTGCCCAGCAGCAACCAGCGGCCCGACAAACTTGCGATAGAGAAACGACCAGCTCGGCTCGCCATGCATCAGCAGCACCGGCGCCGCATTCGCCGGGCCTTCATCGACGCGGTGGATGCGCAAGGGCGTGCCGTTGGCGGCGTCACGAACTTCAGAATAATGCGGCGCGAAGGGATAATCGACAATCGCTTCAAAGGCGGCATCGGGGGTGCGCAGGACCTGCATCATCGCTCCATCAATATAATGGCACGATTTGTGCCGTATTTATGATGTCACGTCAATGTCGCCTTGGCCGCCAGTTCGGTGTTGAGCCGCCGGCTCGCGAGCCAGAAGAACAGCGCCGGAATCAGCCCCATCCATGCGGCACCGAACAACACCCATTGCACGCTCGCCGCCCCCGCCATCGGCTTGAAGAAATCCGACAGCATCCCGAAGAACAACGGCCCCAACCCCAAGCCGATCAGATTTTGTGCGAACAGCATGACGGCAGTCGCCATGGCGCGGGCCTGTGGTGCGACGAGCTGCTGCGCCAACGCATAGGTTGGGCCATAATAAAGCGAGTTCAGCACCGAAGGGATTGCCAGCAACGCCAGCGCCACCCGCCAATCGGCTGCGCTATAGGCCATGAACAGCATTGGCGCGGCCACCGTCATGCCGATAGCCGGGGCCGTCAACATATGGCGCTTGTCGGTCCGCCCATAGCGATCGGCGATCCAGCCGCCGAGCCAGGTGCCGAACAACCCCGACAGCCCTGCGACCAGTCCGAGCCACAGACCGACCTGAGTAAGGCTGAGGCCATGGCTGCGGATGAAATAGATGCTCGCCCAAACACCCTTGCCATAGCCCAAGAACGCGACGAACCCGCCAGCGATTGCGAGATAGATGAAGGCGCGGCTGCCGAGCAGTTCGCCAAAGGCCTCGCGCATGGAAATGCGCGCCACCGGCGCGGCCTGGGCCCGGAGTGCCGTAGCAATCGCCCCGCGGCGCGGATCGCGCAGCGCGAACCAGACAAAGGCCGCCAGCACCACGCCGGGCAAGCCAACGGCCAGAAAGGCGCGACGCCAGCCCAGGGTATCGCCGAGGAAGCCACCGATGACATGGCCAAGCAAGCCGCCGATCGGAATACCCAGCCCGTAAAAGGCTATTGCTGATGCCCGCCTCGACAGCGGCACAGCATCGGAAATCAGTGAATGTGCCGCCGGGGTACAGCCGGCTTCGCCAACGCCGACGCCAACCCGCGCCAGCAGCAACTGGGTGAAGTTCTGGGCAAAGCCACTTGCCGCCGTCATCCCCGACCACAGCACCAGCGATAGCGAAATCAAACCCACACGATTGGATTTCGGGCGATCGGCATAACGCGCAATCGGAATGCCGAGGCTTACATAGAAGAGCGCGAATGCCAGCCCGGTCAGCAACCCCAATTGGGTATCGGACAGCCCCAGATCATTCTTGATCGGCTCGGCGAGAATGCTGACGATCTGCCGATCGAGGAAGTTGAAGATATAGACGACCAGCAATGTCCACAGCAGCAGGCGTTCGGAATTGACCCGTTCAGGCGCGACAATCCTGTCCTGCCCGGCAGATGCCGGAGTCGTTGCCATCAGATGCTCCCCGCCGGTTTTTCGGTCTGTGCTTCTTGTTCGGATGAAATTGCGGCAACATTCTCGGGCTGGCAAGCGCTGAGTTCAGACAGTGTGGTCAACCGACAAAGCGCTGCGGCGACATGCCCCGGCACCCCGGGTCCACTTCGAACAGCGCCCCGGCGTTAGGGTCATCGCGGCCACCGCTCGCCGAGGTGATGAACATGCGGTCGAGGTTCGGTCCGGCAAAGACCAGATTGGTGACATGTGGGGTTGGAACCCGAATTTCCCGATCAAAGGCGCCCGACGACAGGAACCGCGCCACCCGCGATCTGTGCGCCGGATCGTGATGATAAAAGGCGATCCAAAGGCCGCCATCGGCATCGCACGCCATGCCATCTGGCGCACCGACATCGGGCGGGAACACCAGATGCACAGTGCGCGGCCCCAGCGAACCATCGGCGGCGAGCGCGAGGCGATAGACGGTGCTGCGCGCCGAATCGGTGTGATAGAGCGTGTGGCCATCGGGGCTGAGCGCCGGGCCATTGGCGATGGTGAGGCCATCATCGTGCCGCGAAACGGCACCATCCGGATCGAGCCGATACAGCGCCCCGGTCGCCGGCCATGTCGAAGCCGGGCCATCGGCGACCGGCATCGACCCCGCCCAGATCCGCCCCCAGGCATCGGCCTTGGCATCGTTGAGGCGGTTGCCGGGGCGTT
>JAAFIT010000162.1 GCA_013298745.1 Sphingomonadales bacterium | reverse complement strand
CTGATCGTCTATGGCGCCAACCGCAACGACGCGTTGATGCGTCTGCGCCGCGCGCTGGAAGAGTTCGTCATCCACGGTCCCAAGACGACGATCCCGTTGCAGCAGGCGATCATCGAAGCGCCCGATTTCATCGATGGCGAATATTCGATCAAATGGCTGGAGCGCTGGCTGGCGGCGCGCGCCGAAGGGTGAACCGCAGCAGACGGGTGTCTTGTCGGTGAGCCACCCGCTCAAAACCGCCCTTGACCCCGATATTGTGTTGCGGGCCTATGCCAGCGGCATTTTCCCGATGGCCGACAGCGCCACCGCCGGCGATGTGTTCTGGGTGGAGCCGAAGCGGCGGGGCGTGCTGCCATTGGATGGCTTTCATTTGCCCAAAAGCCTCGCCAAGGTGCTGAAATCCGAACGCTTCATGTTGACGGTCGATCGCGCTTTCGATGCCGTGCTCGCCGGCTGTGCCGAGCCGGTGCCGGGGCGAACCGACACCTGGATCAATCCGCTGATCGCCGATGCCTATCGGGCGCTGCACGCCCGAGGCCATGCCCATTCAGTCGAAGCCTGGACCGACGATGGCGCGCTCGCCGGAGGGCTTTATGGCGTGCGGTTGGGCGGCGCCTTTTTCGGCGAATCAATGTTCACGCGGGTGCGCGATGCCTCGAAATGCGCGCTGGCAGCATTGGTGGCGCGGTTGCGGGTCGGTGGCTTTACCTTGCTCGACACCCAGTTCCTGACCGAGCATCTGGCACGGTTCGGTGCCCAGGAAGTGACGGCGCGCGCCTATCGCGCTCAATTGGCCGCGGCGCTCGGCACTGCAGCAGACTTTTTCGCTTTGGATGCCGCCGGCTTGTCGCCGCCACCGATGCTGCCCGCCACCACCGTCGCTGGCCCGGTTTCGGGGAAGCGCATCGTGCAGCTCTTGACCCAGACATCATAGCGGGCGTGCTCCAAGGGATGGAGCGACGGGCTTTCGGCAAACATCCAGCCTGAATAGATGCGCTTCGGCGCTGCTTTGCCAGTGGTTTCATCGATCAGCAGGAAGGCGCCGGTCAGTTTCTGTTCCCAGGGCGGCGTCGTCTCGCAGGTACGCACCCGCACGGTCAACGCGCCAAAGCTGAACATCTGGCCGGGGTTACCGACAAAGCTGCGGTTTTCACCGGTGCGCTTGTCGATGGCGCCAATCGTGACGACGCGCTCGGCATTGGGTGTGATCCCGGTGGCGGGTGGCAGGACCTTGGCGGGTGCTTTGGGTTTGGGGTCCGCGGGCTTTGCCGCGGCTGTCGGCGCAACCGATTTTGGTGCCGGCGCGCTGGCCGGTTGTGCCTGTTGCGCTGCTACTGGCAGAGCCGCCACGGCCAGCAGCGCTGCCAGAGCGCGAAACCCGATCATGGCCTATTGCGCCGGTTCTGCCGCTGGCGCCGCCGCAGCGTCCGCCGGCTTGTCGCCGGATTTGTTCACAAAGCCGCCGATCAACGCCATCAGATCGGTCGCGCCCGAGGTTTCGACGATCTCTTCGCCCGGCTTGAGCATCACCGTCTCCCCGCCCGGCGTCAGCGCGATGAACGTGCCACCGAGGATGCCTTCGGTGGTGACCGCCGCACTCGAATCGATCGGCAGTTGCAGGCCCTTGTCGATATTGATATCGAGCACAGCCTGGAAGCTGGCGGGATCAAGACTTTGCCGCGCCACCTTGCCGACCTTGATGCCGGCCATCCGCACATCGGTGCCGGGCGAGACCCCTGCGACATTGGTGAAACGCGCCTTCAGCACATAGCCATCGGCGGCATTGCCGGCCTGGGTGCGGCTATAGGCCAGGCTCACAAAGCCGATCGCGACGAGGACAACAATCAGCCCGACCAGCGCTTCGACGATATTGTCCTTGAACAAGGCCCGCATCAGGGCTGGCCCTCATCCTCAGGCGACCAGGCCCGATAATCGCCTGTGGCGCGTGCGCGTTTGCCACCGGCATCGAGCGCGCCCGATGGCAGATAGGCAGAGGCCGTTCCTGTCGGATTGGGTGACCAGGGTCGTTCCCAGACGCGCGGGGTAAGCGGCGCTTCGGTCGGTGGCAGCGCCACGGTCTTGTGCATCCACAAATGCCATTCGGGCGGAATCCGCGTCGCCTCGGGCGTGCCATTGTAGATCACCCAACGGCGCTCGGTCTTGCCGGCGCCACTGCGGTAATAGACATTGCCCTGGCCGTCGCGACCGACTTCGCGACCGGTGCGCCGTGTCATGATGCGCGTGCCATAGCCCGGCCCGTTCCACCAGGTGAAGATGTTCGCCAGCAGTCCCATGGCTTCCTAGAGCCTGATTTGGCCGGTGAAGGCAAGAGACTCTATCGTGTCGGCAGGACCAAAGTGCCCTGCCCTGCCCCCAAAGGCACGGCCCGAGTGTAAAGTGCGGCGTAAAGCCGTCCGGCCGCGAGATCGGCACGATCACGGCCATCGAGCACCAATTCGGCCTGTCCCTGCGATTGCCCGGCGACAAGCAACGGCGCCAGCACCGGGCCGGGACCATCCTTGAAGCGCCGGTGCAGCGTCACGGCAACAGGCGTGTCCTTGCCGAGGCCGGCGACCGTCACCGCAGCAACCAGATGCGCGGTGACCGGATCATAGCGCCAGTTGATCGTCGCCCCGCCCCCGGCATCAGCGGCGATCCTCGTGGTAAACACCAACGCCTGAGGCGCCTCGCCGTTGACCAGCGGCGGCGTGCTGAACGGCGCCTGACGCGGCTGTGCCGCCATCTCCCAGCCATAGGCCAGCGCCAGCAGGCGCGGCTCGCTGAACGCCGGCCCCAGCAATTCGATGCCGAACGGCAGACCGCGCGGTGAAAACCCCGCCGGGATCGCCAGCGCCGGCAGGCCGGTCGACGGGCTCAACCGGCAGTTGTTGGGGTTGGCGATATTGTCGCCGCCGATGAGTGGCGGCCGCAGCAGCACGGTCGGATAGAGCAACGCGTCGAGTTTCTGATCGGCGAGAAGCGCCTCGGTCGCCGCCTTCGCCTTGGCGCGCGCCGCAAGCGCCGCCTGGTATCCGGGCGCCGAACGACCGCCCTCGACATTGCGCTCGCGAAACCGGGTGTCGAGCAGATCATGATGCAGGCCAGCGGCCAATATGGCATCAAGATCGGCAACCGGCGGATTGGGCTGCTGCGCCAGATAGGCGGCAAAATCCTCCTTGAATTCAAAGGGGATGACCGCCGCATCGGCGAGCGTATCGATGATGCCCGGCATCTCGACATCGACCAGCACCGCGCCTTCGGCCCGCAGCGTCGCCAGCGCTCGGTCCACCACCGCCTGCCCTTCGCCATCCTCCGGCGTGGTGGCGAACAGCGTTCGCAGCACGCCGATGCGGGCGCCTTGCAACGCACCGGGCCGCAAACTGTCGCGATAGGATGCCGGCAAATGCGCGCCCGCACCGCGAGTCGAGGCATCATGCGGATCCTCGCCCACCGTCGCATCGAGCATGATCGCCAGATCGATGACGCTGCGTGCCAATGGCCCCGCGACATCCTGGGTTTCGGACAGCGGGATGACGCCACTCCGGCTCGACAGGCCACGGGTGGCACGCAAGCCGAACAGGTTCTGATAGGCCGAAGGGATGCGGATCGACCCGCAGGTATCGCTGCCCATGCCGGCGGCAGCAAAGCTCGCAGCGATCGCCGCGCCGGTGCCACCGCTCGATCCGCCGGGCGACCGCGCCGGATCATAAGGATTGCGCGAGGCACCGCTCAGCGATGCAACGGTGATGACGCCAGCGGCAAGTTCGTGGAGCGTCGTCTTGCCGAGGATGATGGCGCCTGCCGCGCGCAGACGCGCCACCTGAAAGGCATCGGTAGCGGGTTGCAGCGTCGCCAGCGCCAATGTGCCGCCGCTCGTCGGCATGTCGGCGGTGTTGTAATTGTCCTTCACCAGCACCGGGATGCCGTGCAGCGGCCCGCGCGGCCCCTTGGCGGTGCGTTCCCGATCGAGTGCATCAGCTTCGGCAAGTGCCCTGGAGTTGAGGGTAACGATGCTGTTGAGCCGGGGACCTCGCTGATCATAAGCGGCGATGCGCGCGAGATAGGCGGCGACGAGCTGGCGGGATGTGACCTTGCCGATGCCCAGCGCCGCTTGCAGATCGTCGATCGAGCGCTCCGCAACGTCGAATACCGGTCCCGCTGTGGCGGCATCGCCCGCCATCAACGCCAGAGCCAGCAGGGCAGGCAGCGTTCGGCGCAGCGGGTTGGCAACGGCTATGGCTCCACCCGGTCGCCGGGCTTCAAACCGATGCGGGCGGCCTCCCCGGCGTTGAGTTCGATCACCCGCGCCGCTATGCCGCCGGAATCAATCAGGTCACGCGAAAACGGCACGCCACGCTGTATGCTGACCACGCGGCTATCAGTGCCGACGAAAATCAGATCGAGCGGCAATGGTGTGTTTTCCATCCAGAACGATAGCGACCGTGCCGGCTTGATCGGAAAATCCATGCCGACATCGCGCTGCATGACCTTTCGGTACATCAACCCGCACTGCTGTTGCGCCGATGTCGCGGCCACCTCGAGCTTGTAGTCAAAACGGCCCTTGGCGGTCTTGAAGGTAACCGGCACCCGGGCAAGATCATGATTGGGGCAATCCGGCATTGCCGCCAGCGACGGGGTCGCGACCGTGAGAACAAAAAGCGAAACAAAAAGGCGAGCGCTGATCTTCATTTATGCATCTAGACGCGCTCAACCGGCGCTGTCGATTGCGATTTCTTCGATCAACACCGCCAACGGCCCCTTGTGGCCCGGCGCGACCCGCGCCTGCAGCATCTGGCCCGGCATCAGCTCGGCAAGCCCGGCACGGCGCACGGTTTCCATATGGACAAAAATGTCCTCGGTGGCGCCTGGGCGGACGACAAAGCCATAGCCCTTCAGCCGATTGAACCATTTGACTGCTACCGGTTCGAACGCTCCCGCCGCGGCAATCATGGCGCGCGGATCGGTGCGATCGGCGGCACGAGCGGCAGCGGTTTCGGGGTCAGGCCCGATGGCGGTGGACAGATCGAGACTGATGATCCGCCGCGCCTGACGGCCACGATCACGGGCAACGACGGTACACGACAGGGTGGCACCTTCCGGAAGCGTGCGACGTCCGATTTCGGATACGACCGAGAAATGCAGCAGCACATCGCTGCCCTGGCCATCGGCCGGCACCAGAAAGCCATAGCCGCGCACCGGATCAAACCATTTCACGCGACCATTGACGACCACATCGGCTTCGCTCGGTGTGACCACACCGCCAGCAGACCGATCAGCCGACAGCTGATCACTCTGCGTCCCCCCATTGTCACTCATAACGCCCCCTCAACACTTCACACGCATCGCCGATCGCGCGCTGCGAACCTGTCGCCCCACTTGTTCATCTTACACCAACAAAGCACAAACAATGCAATATCCCGCAAGCTAAGTGCCTTATCGTCGCGCGAAGACGCCAAGGGCCAATCGTCCGACTGGCGATAACCCGCAGCGGCGGTTATGTGTTGCCTCAGAAGGGCAAAGGGCAATGCAACCGCCGGCCCGGAAGGGGGATGCCATGGAACTCAACGGATCCGTCGCCATCGCCGCCCCGCGGCAACGCGTCTGGGCGGCGCTCAACGATCCGGCGGTGCTGGCGCGCTGCATCGACGGCGTCGAAAGCCTGACCAGGGTCGAGGCTGACGGCGGCGAGCGCTTCGAAGGCAAGATGAATGCCAAGGTCGGGCCAGTGCGTGCCAGCTTTGCCGGCCATGTTGCGCTCACCCAAGTCAAAGCGCCCGAAAGCTATGTCCTTGTCGGCGAAGGAAAAGGTGGTGTTGCAGGCTTTGCCAAGGGCGAGGCGGCGGTCACCCTCACCGAGCCTGCTCCCGGCCAGACGCTGCTCAGCTATCAAGTCAATTCGAGTGTCGGCGGCAAGCTGGCGCAGCTCGGCGCCCGGCTGATCGAGGGTGCCGCGAAAGGCTATGCCGACACCTTCTTCACGCGGCTGAAATCCGAAATCGAAGTGCCTGAAACTGCAGCTGAAGCCGAGACGCCCCCTACCCCCGATCCTGAAGTCGTGGCGCTGGCGACTCCGGCCACCGGCCTGCCGCCGAT
>JAAFIT010000161.1 GCA_013298745.1 Sphingomonadales bacterium | reverse complement strand
GACAGGGACAAGAGGGCGGAAACATGAAGCACATCCGGCAGTTGTGCATCGGTGCCATAATGGCAGCGATTGCGCTTCCGGCGCTCGCGGCGGAAATGTTGCCGACCCCGCCGCGCGCTGCCGCTGAGGGCGATGGCCCCTATCCGACTTTGGTCATTCGCGGCGCCACCATCATCACCGGCAATGGCGGTCCGCCCTATGGCCCCGCCGATATCGTCATCAAGGGCAACCGCATCGCCGAAATCCGCAGCGCCGGAACCCCCGGCCTGCCGGTCCGCGCCAACCGGCCGCCGAGCGGCGCGACCCGCGAAATCGACGCCACCGGCATGTTCGTGCTGCCCGGCTTTGTCGACATGCACGGCCACAATGGCGATCCTGACAAGGCGCCCGACCCGAGCTATGCCTATCGCCTGTGGCTGGCCCACGGCGTTACCACGGTGCGCAGCGTGCCGCTGTTCGGCAGCGACGTCGCCCATGCCCTCGATGACAAGCGCCGCAGCGCCGCCAACACCATCACCGCGCCGCACCTTTATGTCTATCAGACGCTCGGTTCCGGCTGGGACCAGGGGAGAGTGCAGACACCGGAAAAGGCGCGGCTCTGGGTGCGCTGGGCCGCCAAACAGGGCGTCGATGGCATCAAATTCTTCAATCGCGGCGACGAAACCCCGGCGATCAACAGGGCGGCGATCGACGAGGCGAAAAAGCTCGGCCTCGGCACCGTCGCCCACCTCAGCCAGCCCAACATCGCCGAATTCAACGCCCGCGATGCGGCGGCGGCCGGTTTGGGTACAATTACCCATTTCTACGGCCATTTCGAATCGATGCTGAAGGACCGCCGGGTGCAGGACACGCCGGCCGATTACAATTTCAACGACGAACAGATGCGCTTTGGCGGCATCGCCGAGATCTGGAACCAGATTTACGAACCCGGCGGGCCGGAATGGGTCGATTATCTCAAGGCGCAAAAGGCCACCGGCGTGGTGTTCGATCCCACCTTCAACATCTACAGCGCCAGCCGCGATCTGATGCGGGCCAAGAACGCCGATTGGCACGCAGCCTATGCCCTGCCGTCGATGACCGCATATTATGAATCGAACCGCGACAACCATGGCAGCTATTTCTTCGACTGGACGACGGCGCGTGAAGTGACCTGGCGCAATTACTACCAACGCTACATGCGGCTGGTGAATGATTACAAGAACATGGGCGGCCGGGTGACGACCGGCAGCGACCCCGGCTTCATCTATCAGCTCTGGGGCTTCGGCTATGTCCTCGAACTCGAAATGCTCCAGGAAGCCGGCTTTGCGCCACTCGAAGTCATCGAGGCGGCAACGATCAACGGCGCGCGCACGCTCAATGACCCCAAGGGCACCGAACCGCAGTTCGGGCTGGTCCGTCCCGGCATGGTCGCCGATCTCGTCATTGTGCCCGAAAACCCGCTGCAGAATTTCAAGACGCTTTACGGCACCGGCTTTGAACGCCTGAACGAAGCAACGCAGAAAACCGAACGCGTCGGCGGTGTGCGCTGGACCATCAAAGACGGCATGGTGTTCGACGCCCCGGCGCTGCTGAAGTCGGTCGCCGACCAGGTGGCGCGCGAAAAGGCGGCGCTGGCAAAATAACGCCCATCCCGTCACGGCCCAACGAAAAGCCAGTCGAAAGACGCGAATCTCTGGCCTTTCGCGCCGCGCCGCGGGCGCGCGGCACAGCAGCGCGCCGACAGGCGCAAGCGCGGCCAGCGCGGCGGCGGGGCCTTTTCCCGCCGATCGCGTCTGACGTCCGCATGGGCTTTGCCCATGCGCTGTCTATCGTTAGCGAAAAGTGACAAAGGCCAGTCGAAAAATGCGAATCTCTGGCCTTTCGCGAACTTCGGCGACGCGATGCCATCGCCTCGGAACGCTGCTCGCAATGTCAAAGAGCCGTGGTGGAACGAATCGAAACCAATCCGATCTCATAACCGATTTGGTGAAAAAAGTCCAGAGCACGGCCTCCGGCGGCTGGGGCCATCGGCGCCACAACGCCGACCTAGCGGTTCGAATCCGTCTCCGACCACAATTGCCCCTCTCCCGCCTGCGGGAGAGGCGAGAGACGCGCGAAGCGCGACCCGGGTGAGGGTGTCCCCACGCCACGAAACATGCAAACACCCTCACCCGCCGCGCTGGCGCGCGAGTCGCCTCTCCCGCAAGCGGGAGAAGGGGGTTATTCCGTTTTCGCCTTGCCCCGCGCGTTGCAGGCATTTGCCTTTGCCCCCGCCACCCCGGCGGGAAAGGCGTCGCTGCGATACAGCCGGCCCACCGTGCCATCAAGCGCCGCCAGCACGGGTTGCGCTAGCGCGCCGGCCATGGCGTGCAACGCGGGCGACATCATGCGCTGACGACGGCCCTTTGCTGTCGACGCATCAGGCCGCCGGTCAAGCCGAAGCCGACGATGAGCATGGCCCAGCTGGCGGGCTCGGGAACGCCGCCGACGCCGGGGCCGACGCCCGAGAGAAATGTCCCCGATGCCGAAGTGAAGGTGACGTTCGTGGGCAAAACCAGATTCATGCTGGACGTGTTGCTGTAGGCGAAACTTCCGCCGGTGCTCGTGTAGCCGGACAGATTGTTGCCGATCCCCACGACCGCCGAGGCCCCGGTCAGCGCATAGACACCGGTAAACTGCGTAAGGCCCGGTGAAATTATGTCCCAGCTATAGCTGACCCAGCCACTCTGGCTGTTCCGTTGCTCCAGTCGCAGTTCTTCCTGACCATATCGGCGATTGGCGGCGAATTGTTCAAACCCGACATAGCCGTTAGCGCTGCCGAAATTGAAATTGTTGGTGACAGTGGCGTAGGGCGTGCCCAGGCCCGTGGCCCCATGCGCATCTGGCGTCGACAGATTGCCATCGAGCTGGAATTTGACCGTGATGTTCGTGACCGTATCGGCACCGGCACCCGCGATATTGAAATTGAGGAGATCGGTGAGACGCGCCACGGTTAGTGCCGTCTGATAATAGTTCGTCGTGCCGCTGGCACCGAGCTTGCCGGTCGAAAGGTCCGCATAGGTCGATGCGCTGGCAGTCCAGGGGCCGTACCCGCCATCAAAGACCAGACCGGACGTGCTCGTGCTGAACGTTTCGTTATAGCTGGAACTGATCGTGCCGCCCTGCGATGCCGAGATACAGCCGGGGGGACCACCTGTCGGGCAATTGGCAGACCGCCACGGGGGGACGTCACTCATGGTGGTGAAGTTGCCCGACGAATCCTGCCCCATCCGGTAGGCCGAAACGCTGATTGCGACGCCGCCATAGTTATCGAGATACTGCCCGGTGGCTGCCGAGGTGCCGACGCCGTAACCGTTGGTGCTGTCCGCCATCGCCCCGGTTGGCAGTGCGAGCGCGCCGGCGGCCAGTGTCGCGGTTGCTGCTGCGCGTGTCCAAGTCTTCATCGCAAACCCCCTGTCGTAATACCCGACGTTAACCAATTAACGGTTCGGCAGGCGGCCGTGTATCCGCCGGGTGGGGGGGCCAGATGGGGGGGCACCTATGCCATTGTGGCGCACCCGTAATTGGTCAAAACTGCCGCATGGATTCCGATCGACACGCCGCCATCTGATGGAGACGACGCTGACGCGTTCCGCGCGCAGTGCCTCGCGCACTGCCACGCGCACCGTTGCTGACATCAATGGTGCTGCCGCAGCAGGCGCCGGGGTTGTTGCCGAACCCTTCCGGCTGACAAATGTCGCCGTCGCTTCAGGATCGCTGTTCTTCACGGTTGCCTGCTATTTTGCCTGGGCCATGTTCCGCCCGCATGTGCCGCCGATGGCAATGAACACCTGGGTCGGTGCAACCGGGCTGTTCATGATCTCCTGGTACGCGCTGGTGATCGCGTTCCTGATCCGCAAACCCGACGATTTCGAGCGGCGCACGATCTGGTACCCAGCCCAATTATACGTCAGGATCGGGTCCAACCTTGTCGTTCTGGCGACGATCTGGCTGTTTTTGCCCGTTGCACCGCGCGAATTGCAGTTGGTGATGACAATTTTTTATGTGGCACATGTGCCAACCCAGATTCTCGCGCTGCCGCAGCGCGGCCTGATCAATAACGTCGGCACGATTGTTATTCTGGGGTCGGTTGCTGTGGTGCATTTGCGGCAGGGTGGCAGCTATTCCGTGATCATTGCCGTTTTCGTTCTGGTTTTTGCTGCGGTGATGATCGCACTTGGCCGTGCGGAGGGCACGGCGATCGAGGATGTGCTCGCGGAACGCCGAAAAAGCGAAGCCGCCGCCGCCAAGCTGAGCGTCGCTGTCACGGAAGTTGCTGCGGAGCGCGATGCCAAGACGCGGTTCATCGCCACTGCCAGCCATGACCTGGGCCAGCCCTTGCAAGCGGCAAGCCTGTTCTTTGAACAGACGCTGCGCACCAATGATCCGGCCGTACACGGCCCGGCCGTCGATGGCGTCCGCAGTGCCTTTGCCGCCGCAGATCAATTGCTGTCACACATGCTCAACCATTTGCGGCTGGAATCCGATGCCATCAACCCGCTGTTTGCGCCGCTGTCGCTAGACCCGACACTGGCGCGGATCGCGTCGCAATTTGAACCAGCCGCAAAGGCTGCGGGGATCAGTTTGAAGGCTTTGCCGACAAACATCAGGCTGGAAACCGATCGTGCCCTGCTGGATCGCGCATTGGGCAACCTGGTTGACAATGCGATACGGCACAGCCGGGCCAGCCGCGTGGTGATCGCTGCGCGCCGCCATGGCAGCAACCGCATGCGGCTGTGGGTGCTCGACAATGGCCGGGGCGTCGCCGCCACCGACGCAGACTATATCTTCAACGACTATTTCCAAGGGGTGGAAACCATGGCCACTGCCAGGACGGGCTTTGGACTCGGCCTTTCGTCGGTGCGGCGAATATCCATGCTGCTGAAGGGCGAAGCCGGCCTCGATCGTCGCTGGCGTTCCGGTGCAGCCTTTTTTCTCGATCTGCCGATGGCACCTCCGCGAAGGGGTCGGACACGATGAAAAGCTGCCTGATCTGCGATGATCACGGACTTGTCCGCGACGCCTTGGCCGGCATGGTTCGAATGGGGTGGCCGGGAACAACCATCCTGTTGGCAAAGGATTTTCCGGCGGCATGGGCCATGGCCGCGCAAGTGCCCGATTTTATTCTTTGCGACCTTGTGATGCCGGGTGCAGCGCCGTTGGCCGGGATCGACGGCATCCTGCGCGTTGCGCCGGACACACCGTTGCTGGTGATCACGGGCACCGAAGACGACGCCTTGTTGCTCGATCTTCTGGATCGCGGTGTTGCCGGCTTTGCGCCAAAATCTGCGAGCGGCCAGATCATCGAGGCAGCGATGCGGCTGATTTTGGCGGGTGGCCGATATTTGCCGACACGACTGGCAGATATCGCTGCCACACGTATCGCAGCAGGCACGATCGCGCCGATTCGTGACGACGCGACGCGATTGTCCGAACGGTTGACCGCGCGGCAACTCGACGTTCTCAGGTTGATGGTGAAGGGGCGCCCCAACAAGGAAATTGCCCGTTCTCTGGGCATGGCGCCTTCGACCGTAAAGGGTCATCTCAGCCAGATCCTGGCCTGTCTCGGTGCCGACAACCGAACCGACGCCGCGATCAAGGCAAGGCTCCTGGGCATTGTGTGACGGCCGTCGCTGGTCGCTTGAGTGGACGCCAAGACAGGTTGCAGAGGACGGGGCACGATAGTTTCCTTTGGAATCGGTCGTACAGGTGCAACCAATGGGTGGTTCGGGATTGTGCCGGCGACCCTCCCCGCAAACGACAGGCTTCCAACGCCGCGCCAAATCGCTACCGATAGCCAACACACTGGTTCGGAGCCACGCATGGAATTCGATGATGTCATTCTCGGTCGCCGCAGCATTCGGGGGTACAAGCCCGATCCGGTGCCGCGCGCGCTGATCGAGGAGATTCTGGCGCTGGCGATGCGGGCGCCATCATCGATGAACACCCAGCCGTGGAACTTCACGGTGGTGACCGGCGAACCGCTCGACCGGATTCGCGCCGGCAATACCGAGCGCAATCTGGCCGGCATTCCGCACAGCCGCGAGTTTCGCACCGGCACCGCCTTTGTCGGGCAGCA
>JAAFIT010000160.1 GCA_013298745.1 Sphingomonadales bacterium | reverse complement strand
CGAGCATGATGATCGCGAGGAAGACGCCGAGCGATGATGTCGAGCGCTTCGGCGGCACGCCCAGCGCCACGGCGAGGAAGGGCAGGACGAACATCACGAAGCATTGCACCAGACGCCGGTTGAAGGTGGCGCTGGCGTCGCGCCGCGCTTCGGGCGTCGCCTTGGGATCGAGCAGGGTGCGGCCAAGCTCCGGCAGGGTCTTTTCAAGATTGCCTTCGCCGCGTTTGCGGAAATTGGTCATCGCCGGCAGATTGACCGGCAGATCATGCTGATCGAACGATAGCACCCGCGGCACGCCACCGCCGGCCGGGGAATGCACCAGCGTACCGTTGCTCAGGCGCAACAGAATGACATCGGGATCATCTGTGGACAGGAAGGTGCCCTTGGCGGCGGTGACGGCAAGCACCTGGCCATCCTTGCCCTCGGCGCGAACGAACAGGCCACGCAGATCGGCACCCTGGTTCTTGCTCTCCTCCACCCTGAGCGTCATGCCCTTGCCGAGCGTCGCGAACTCGCCGACCTTGATCGAGGCGCCAAGCGCACCGGAACGCAGTTCGAAGCGCAGGTTCTCATAGGCATAGCGCGAGATCGGCTGGAGAAAGCCGACGATGCCGAAATTGACCAGCGCAAAGAAGGTGGCGAACAGGAATGGCACCCTCAGCAACCGATTATAGCTGATGCCGACGGCGCGCAGCGCATCGAGTTCGGATGTCGTCGCCAGTTTGCGAAAGGCGAGCAGGATGCCCATCATCACGCCGATCGGGATGCCGAGCGACAGATATTCGGGCAGCAGATTGCCGAGCATCCGCCAGACGACGCTGACCGGCCCGCCTTCGTTCATGACGAAATCGAACAATCGCAGCATGCGATCGAGCAGCAACAGCATCGCGGCGATGACCAGCGATGCCACCAATGGCACGATGATCAACCGAGCGAGGTAGCGATCGAAGCGCGAAAGTCCGATCAAGGCGGCGTTTCTATCCAGTCCCTTGATGTCGACACTGCCGCGCCTAAGTTTCGCCGCAAGCCTTCACCATGTTGCACCCCACGCTCCGGCATGGCTATGCCGTTCGTGGTTCGGCCATCCTATAGCCCGGTGAAGACGCAAGGTCATGAAGAATTCGCGCGCAGCGGCAATCGCAGCTGCCCTATCATTGCTGCCGGCACTGCCGCTGGCCGCACAGACACAGGTGCTCGGCACCGATGCCGCGGCGTGTGAGCCGAATGGCGCCGGCCATGCCGCACTGGTGCGGGTGACGGGGTTCAAGGATCGCGTCGGCAATCTGCGGCTGCAATATTATTCGGACGATCCCAAGACCTTCCTCGCCAGCGGTGCCTATCTCCGTCGCCAGGAAATGCCGATGACAGCGGCGGGGGACATGGTGATCTGCATCACGGTGCCGACGCCTGGCCGCTATGCCTTTGTCGTGCTGCATGATCGCGACAAGGATGGCCGGCTGTCGGTCTGGTCCGATGGCGTGGGCTTTTCGAACAACCCGAAGCTGGCGCTCGCCAAGCCGAAGGTCGAGAAGCTGCTTTACAGCGTTGGCCCCGGCGTGACGCCGATGGCGATCGTGATGAACTATCGCCGCGGTCTTTCGGTGAAGCCGCTCGATCAATAGCGCGGCAATCGGGCACGGCGGCATCGCGTCTGCATCGGCCTATGGCGGTGGCATGAACCCGCCCAAATCATCCGGCTCGGCCGTTCCGAGCAGCCGGCTGTCGCGGCTGGCGCGCTTCGGTGGCATGGCAGGTGGCATCGCCGGCGGCATGATCGCCGAAGGCGCCCGGCAATTGGCGGCGGGCAATCGGCCCAACATGGCGGGACTGTTGCTGACGCCTGCCAATGCGACGCGGGTGACGCAGCAACTGGCGACGCTGCGCGGTGCGGCGATGAAGATGGGGCAATTGCTGTCGATGGACAGCGGCGAGTTTCTGCCGCCAGCGCTTGCCGAGATCATGGGGGCCTTGCGTGCCGATGCGACGCCGATGCCGCCGGCGCAATTGCAGGCTGTGCTGGCGCAAAGCTGGGGGCGCGACTGGCGCAAGCAGTTCGAACGCTTCGATGTGCGGCCGATCGCGGCGGCGTCGATCGGCCAGGTCCACCGTGCTCGCAGCCGCGATGGCCGCGATCTGGCGATCAAGGTGCAATATCCCGGCGTGCGCGACAGCATCGACAGCGATGTCGACAATGTCGCGACGCTGATCCGGCTTTCGGGTCTGGTGCCGGCGTCGCTCGATGTCGCGCCGATGCTGGCGGAGGCAAAGCGCCAACTCCACGAAGAAGCCGATTACGCGCGGGAGGGTGAATGCCTTGCCGAATTCGGCCGATTGCTCGCCAATGCACCGGACTATCGTGTGCCGGGTTTCCACGCCGATTTGTCCGGTCGCGATGTGCTGGCGATGGACTATGTCGCTGGCACGGCGGTGGAGGCCATGGCCGATGCGTCGCAGGAAACCCGCGATCGCATCATGGCGTTGATGATCAGTCTATGCCTGCGCGAGTTGTTCGATTTCCGGTTGATGCAGACCGATCCGAATTATGCCAATTATCGTTACGATCGGGCGAGCGACCGGCTGGTGCTGCTCGATTTCGGCGCGACGCGAGCGTTCGAGCCAGATTTCGTGGCGCAGTATCGCACCTTGCTTGCCGCCGGCATGGCTGGGGACGCCGATGCGGCGCGCGGCGCGATGCTTGCCATCGGGTTTTTCGATACGGCGACTCCCGCCAAGCACCAGGCGGCAATTGTGACGATGTTCGACACCGCTTTTGCGCCATTGCGCGCCGGCGGGCTGTTCGATTTCGCCGATAACAGCATTGCGGCATCGGTGCGCGATGAAGGCATCGCCATCGCAGCCGACCGCGATTTCTGGCACATCCCGCCGATCGACGTGCTCTTTCTACAGCGCAAATTTGGCGGCCTGTTCCTGCTTGGCAGCCGCCTGAAGGCGCGTGTCGATGTGGCAGCGCTGCTCGCGGCGGCTTAAAGCGCCGTCGCGTCGGTCGGCAAGCCAAGCAGCACCCGACCGGTGAGTTCATATGTCGGCGGGGCGATCATCATGTGCTGGGTGGCGACTTCGGCATCGCGCAGGCGGCGTTGCAGCGGGTGGCTCGAATAGACCGCGGTGCCGCCGGCCATGTCATACGCGGTACGCGTCACCTCGGCGGCGGTGCGGGTGAGGTGCGTGGCGGCGAGCCGTAGCCGGGCGCGGGTTTCGAGGCTCAGTGCGGCGCCGGCCTTAGCCTCGTCCCAAGCGCGCGCAATGGTGACTTCCGCGAGCGCGCGGGCGGCGTGGAGGCTGGCTTCGGCCTTGGCGTAATCGGTCTGAACGGTGCCGCGCTCGGCGAGCACTCGGGCTGATCCCGCGGCCTTTTTGGCGGTGGCGAGCGCCTTGAAATCGGCCAATGCCGCGAGCGCGTTGCCACTGGCGACCGCGGCGATGCCCAATGCCAGCAGGCCGAAGGGTGGGAAGGAATAAAGCGGTCCGGGATCGCGCGGGGCGTCGGTCATGAACGAAACCGAGCGATCGGCGGGGATTCGCACGTCCTTCGCCGCCATGTCGCCAGAACCGGTGCCGCGCATGCCGAGCGTGTCCCAAGTGTCGATGAGTTCGATTTGGGAGGCCGGCATAAACATCATGCGATGATCGGGCGCGCCATTGGGCAGTGTGCGCATGACGCCATCATCGAGGATGACCGCGCCACCGATCAGCCATTGGCAATTCGCCGAGCCCGACGCCCAAGCCCAGCGGCCTGAAACGATGAAATCATCGCCATCGACAATCGCCTTTCCCATCGGCGCGAACACCCCGCCGGTGATGGCGCGGGGATCGGCAAAAACCGCCTCGGCATGATGTTCGGGCAGCCAGGCCGCGGCAAGCGCCGTTGTGCCGGCAATCATCACGCACCAACCGGTTGCGGCATCGGCCTGCGCAACTGTTTCCAGCACGGTGAATATTTCGGCCGGCGACGCTTCGGCACCGCCCAGCCGAAGCGGCACTGCCATGCGGAATAGCCCGGCATCGGCGATTTGCAATGCCAGATCGGCGGGCAGGCGGCGTTGCGCTTCGGTATCGGCGGCACGTGCGGCGATGGTGGGGGCGAGATCGCGGGCGGCGGAGAGGATGGTCATGATGTCATGCCCCCTCTCCCGCTTGCGGGAGAGGCGAGAGACGCGCCACTTGGCGCGGCCCGGGTGAGGGTGTGTTGTGCTTCGGCGTGTGTGAACACCCTCACCCGGCGCGCTGGCGCGCGTCTCGCCTCTCCCGCTTGCGGGAGAGGGGCTCTTTTCAGGTCGCCCGGCATCACAGCTTCAGTAAACTCGCCAGATTGTTCTTCTGCATGTCACTCGATCCGCCGACGATCGGCATGCCGAGCAAATCCCGGACATGGCGCTCCATATCGAAGGCGTCGGTCAGGCCATAGGCGCCCATCACCTGCTGGCAGATCAGCGCGATTTCGACGCCGGTATCGGCAACGAACAGCTTGGCCATGCTGGTTTCCACCGAGCAGTAGCGGCCCTCATTGGCCAGCCAGGCGGCGTGGTAGAGCATGTGGCGGGCAGCTTGTAGCTTGGTCTTCGCCGTCACCAGCTTGTGGCGAACGCTCTGGTGCTGGGCGATCGGCTTGCCGAACTGGACGCGCGTCTGGGCATAGGTCCAGGCTTCGGTCAGCGCGGCGCGGGCGATGCCGAATGCGACCGCAGTGATTTCGAGCTTTTCGACATCGAGCGCCCGGCCGGCAAGCAGCTTCCAGCCTTGATTCCACATCTCTGGACCGCCGACGATATTGGCGGCGGGAATGCGAACATTGTCAAAGAACACGTCCTGGCTGGCCATGTAGCGCAGGTTGCTATGGGCGATGCCCTGCATCGACACGCCAGGGGTGTTGGTCGGGATCAGCACGAACGAAAGGTTGCGATAGCGGTCCCCCGGCTCGCCCGAGCGAACCAAAGTGTAGATGACATCAGACCAGTCGGCGCCCGAGCACCAGCGCTTGGCGCCATTGATGACGACCGTGTCGCCTTCCAGGCTGGCGCGGGTCGAGACGCTGGCGAGATCGCCGCCGACATCGGGCTCCGAAAGCCCATAGGCGAAGAACAATTCGCCCCGTGCCAGCCTTGGCAAATATTCGCGTTTCTGCGCTTCCGAACCGTTTTCGGACAAGTTCATGCCGCCATAAAAGGCGGTGTGGATGAAAGGCCCGGCGAGGCATGGTCCGACTTGCGCCAGTTCCTCGATGACGGCGATGGCGGCGACGATATCTTGGCCCGCGCCGCCATATTCCTCGGGGATGGTCAGCGCGGTAAGGCCGAGCTTGTTGAGTTCGGCATAGACATCACGCGGCCACGAATGCGCCTTGTCCCACGCCACCCGCGCCTCATGCGGGGCGTGCTGGCCAACAAAGCGCGCGATGGTATCCCGCAACTGGGTGATATGCTCCGGTTCGTCGGTGAAGGTCTGGAGGCTCATTCGCCGGTCAACTTCGTTGGTCGCTTCTCGCGCATGGCGGCGACTGCTTCGGCGCGATCGGCGGTGAGGTTGGACAGGGTTTCATAAGCGATGGCGCTGTCCATGATTTGGGTCACCAGCGCCTTCAACGGGGCATTGGTGATCGTCTTGGTCCAGCGCACCGCCCAGCGCGGATTGCCTTGCAGCTTGGCGATGATCTCCGCCACCTTGGTATCGAGCTCGGCGGTTGGGACGGCATGGTTGATCAGGCCGATTTCGGCAGCCTTGCTCGCCTTGAGCATGTCGCCGGTGAGCAGATATTCCTTGGCGCGGGCATAGCCGATCAACTGCGGCCAGATGACGGCGCCGCCATCGCCCGCCACCAGCCCGACCTTGACATGTGGATCACCGATCACGGCATTTTCATCGGCGATGATGATGTCACACAGCAGCGCGATTGTGGCGCCCAGCCCGGCCGCAGCACCGTTCAACCGGCAAATCACCGGCTTTTCGACATCGAGCAGCGAGGTGACGATGCGCTTGGCATCCCAGCCGATGTCGCGGAACTTGCGCGGATCGGCGATCTGTTCCTCGAACCAGGCGAAATCGCCGCCGGCGCAAAAGGCGCGGCCGGCGCCGGTCAGCACGATGATGTCGCTGTCGGCA
>JAAFIT010000016.1:14037-14807 GCA_013298745.1 Sphingomonadales bacterium | reverse complement strand
CCAAGGATCATTCCGTCGCAAACCCGGGTCGATGCCTGCGCCATTGGTGCTGCGATGCTGCCGCTCGAACAACGGTTCTTCTCGACAATGCTGTGATCGCATCGCGGCGGCGCCTGCTCGACAATGACCCGCGCTTCCATCACTGTCGGTCGCATGACGTCATTGTCGCAAACTCAGCCTTCCGCCCGACCGTTTCTGGCCTGGACGGCAGTCGCGCTGGTCGGAATTGTGGCACCAGCGCTGGCCATGCTGATGCTGGCGGACGCACCGGCGCCGGCACCGCTGGCTCTGGCTGGCGGCCCCGTCCTGGCTTTGGGAATGATGGGCGTTGGCATGATCGGGGCGGCAGCCGCCGGACGCCTGTGGATCGGCATGCTGCTGGCGCTGTTGACCGGGGCCGGCCTCATCATGCTGGCGCGCGCACTGGGCATGCCGCCGCTGCCGCACCCCTTCTCGACCGGACTGGCGATCATCATCGCCACCTTCAGCTTTACCGCGCGGGGCACCCTGTTTGCTCGGTCGGCAGGCACAAGGGGCTGGTGGATCGCCATTTTTGTGGTCGCCGGCGAGGCCGCCATCCTGTTGACCGCCGCGGCCATGCCGGGCGCGTTGCCGGACTGGCTGCTGGTTCTGTTGCCCGCACAATGGGCCAGCACGGCGATCCAGACGGCGCTCACCGGAACGGGCACACGCGCAGCCAGTTCGGCATTGATAGCGCTTGCCGGCACTGCGGCGGCGACGCTGCTGGTGGCGCGGCTATGGCCCCGCCG
>JAAFIT010000016.1:0-14027 GCA_013298745.1 Sphingomonadales bacterium | reverse complement strand
GCCGATCTCGCGATTGCCGCCGCACCGACCGGGCCAATCGCGCCCATCGCGACGACGCCGCCCGATGCCGCAACCACCAGCGCGCTTGCCCGCATCAAGCGGCAGATCGCAAAATGGCCGGCCGCAGCCGAACCGGACGTGACCCAGCGCGCGCGCAACCTGCTGCTGATCGCCGCCGTGCCCGATCTCTACGACACCGAACCACTGCAATCCCACCTGCCGCTGCTGGTCGCGGCCGAACTGAAGGCGCGACTGCCCGCCGAGCAACGCGCCGCCATCCTCACCGCCATTGCCGCCGATCCTGCCGCCGGGAGCGTCGCCGCCCGCGAAACGCTGCCGCTACTGGGGCTGCCGGCCAATACAGGGGATGAAACACCCGTGAGGAACCGCATGGGGCTTTATGCAAGGCGGTTGAGCGAGAAATAGACCCTGGTGACCATAGCACTGGCCATCCTGTCATGATTGCGCGCTGTGCGAACCGCGCGTCCGCGCGCCATTTCTCACCTTTGCAGCGGTTCGCGCTCGGCCCATGATAGCGGGCGGCCAATCAGGATGGAAACTTCGATCCCATGTCAAAAACGTCGATCTTCTCGCCACTTCTGTCCCTTGCCGGACTGGTCGCCGTGGCGACTGTCGTCGGAGCCGCCAATGCTGCACCGTCGCGTGTCGATGTGCTCATCCGCGGTGGCACTATCTATGATGGCAGCACGGGAAAGCCCTATATCGGCGATGTCGCGATCGCCGGTGACAAGATTGTTTATGTGGGCAAGCAGGCCAAAATCACTGCCGACAAGGTGATCGATGCCAAAGGCATGATCGTCGCCCCCGGCTTCATCGATCCGCATACCCATGCCGACAGCTTCCTCCGGTCGCCCGATGCGACAACGCGGGTGAATGCCGCCTGGCTCAACCAGGGGGTGACGAGCGTCATGATCGGGGTTGATGGCGCCGGCACGCCCGATGTGGGGGCCGATGCGAAGACGCTCGTTGCTTCGGGCATCGGCACCAACATCGTCCCGTTCGTGGGTTTCGGTGCGGTCCGCCAACGCGTGTTGGGCCAGGATGCCCGGGCACCCGATGCCGCCGAACTGGACCGGATGAAGGCGCTTGTGGCCAAGGGCATGTGCGAGGGGGCCAGCGGTCTTTCGACGGGGCTGTTCTATGCGCCGCAAAGCTTTGCCAAGACGGGAGAAGTCGTCGCCGTTGCCCGTGAGGCCGCAAAACGTGGCGGCCTATATGACACCCACCAGCGCGACGAATCGAGCTACAGCATCGGTCTACTTGAATCGGTGAAGGAAGTGATCGCGATCGGGCGCGAGGCCGGGATGCCGGTGCATTTCGCCCATATCAAGGCGTTGGGCGTCGATGTGCATGGCCAAGCGCAGGCGGTGCTCGATGCCGTCAACGCAGCGCGCGCCGCCGGACAGCAGGTGACAGCCGACCAATATCCCTGGCTGGCATCGGGATCGAGCCTCGATGCCTCGCTGCTGCCGCGCTGGGCTGTCGATGGCGGCGCACCGGCGCTGCTCAAACGGCTCGATGATCCGGCAACGCTGGCGCGAATTCGCGACGAAATGCAGGAAAACATGCGCCGCCGCGGTGGTGCCAAGTCGTTGCTGCTGATCGGCGAAGGTTTCGATTGGACCGGCAAGACGCTCGAGCAGATGGCACAGCAGTGGCAAATGGATCCGCGCGACGCCGCCCTGCGGATCATCCGACAGAGCATCGAGACGAGACAGGCCGGGCAGCGCGATCGCGGCACGTCGGTGGCGTCGTTCAACATGGCGCAATCCGATGTCGACCTGTTCATGAAGCAGCCCTGGGTCGTCACCTCGTCAGACGGGTCCGACGGCCATCCCCGGATGTTCGCGACCTATCCCGAAAAGTACCGCCGCTATGTCGTTGAACGCCCGGTCGTCAGCTTGCCAACGTTCATCCGCCAATCGACCGGATTGGTTGCCGACATGTATCACCTCGATCGTCGCGGCTATCTGCGCCCCGGCCATTTTGCCGATGTCGCGGTGCTCGATCCGGCGACTTATGCGCCGAAGGCCGATTACATCCATCCGCGTGAATTGAGCGTTGGGGTATCGAAACTGTTTGTCAACGGCGTGCTGGCGGTTGACAACAGCAAGACCACCGGCGCGGCGGCCGGGCGGGCCCTGTTGCGGCCCACCCCGAAGTTCTGCTCCTGAAAAAAGGGCGGGTGACCCGCAGGTCCCCGCCCTCCTTGCATGGCGATGGCGCGTTTATCAGTTGGTGCGGAAGCGCAAACCGATGCGGAAGGTCCGGCCCAGCAAATCGCTGAAGGTCGAGTTGGCCGAAAGACCACCTTCCGGCAGCAGGATCGGATCCTTGTCGAACAGGTTGGTGATGTTGAAGAATATCTGACCATCTGAATCGCCGACCTTGACCTTCGCCGTGAAGTTCAAATCGGTGTAGAAAGTGCCGGAAACGCTGTTGTTGTCGATCGTCGGGTTGGCGGCGGTGCTGGCCGGGCACGATGTCGTGCAGACGACATAGGTATTGCTGTAGGTGCCCGAACTGACGCCGCGGCCGACAGCGGTGATGGCATAGGTTGGCGTATCGAACGTTGCCGAGAAGCGGAAGATCCAGTCCGGCGTGCCGCTTTGCTGGCCGCTGTTCTGGCCGACAGTGTTGATCGGCACCGAAATGCCGTTGTCGATGGTGTTCTCGAGATAGTTGGTGGCGGTACCGCGGAGCAGCAGCGTGCTCGAGCTGCCGTTGAACCACTGGTCGAGCGGCATGGCATAGCGGGCTTCGTAATCGATGCCGCGCACCGTCACCTGGACAAAGTTGAACGGGCTGGCCGAAACGACATATTCCCGCACGCCGGTCGGATCGACGACGATGGCGTCGCAGAATTCCTGCCGCCCTTCGGTGCAGCGCTGCGCGATATCGTTGGCGAAGAACTGATTGATGGCATCCTTGACCTTGAAGCGGAACCAGTCGGCCGAGACCGAGAAGCCCGGCAGGAAGCGCGGTTGCAGAACAGCGCCGAACGTGAGCGAATCGGACTTCTCAGGCTGCAGCTCCAGATTGCCGCGGGTGATTTCCTGGAAGGTGGCGCCGGCGAATTTGCCAAAGGCCGTGCCGGTGCCGAAATTGTTGCTGCGCGATGTGCCCGACTGGAACAGTTCGTTGAGGTTCGGTGCACGGATATCGCGCGAGGCGACGCCGCGCAGGCGGATATCGTCGATCAACTGCCAGGTCATCCCCGCCTTCCAGGTGGTGACATAGCCCGAGGTCGAATAATCGGTGGCACGCACGGCCCCGTTGAATTCGAAGCCGGCGCCCAGCGGGACAACGGCTTCGAGATAGGCTTCCTTGACATTGTAGCTGCCGAAGGTGGGCAGGAAGTTGCCGACCGACCAGCCGGTCTGGAACTCGGTCGGGACAAAGCCCGAGACCTCTTCCTTGCGATATTCGCCGCCGACGGCGACGCTGACATCACCAGCCCAGGTGGCGAACGGTACGGTCGACAGGTTGACGCCGGCGACGGTCTGCTTGAAGCGCTGCTGGCGGTAAGGGTCGCCAAGCACATTGGCAAAAGCGGCTGCGTTGGCGACGCCGATGCCGAGCCGGTTGAGCGGAATACAACCGTTGGTCGGGGCGGTCAGCGTCGAACGGCAGACGATGGTGCCAGCGGGCACGCCCAGCGCGTTGCCGGCCGGGGCGAACACCGCATCGGTGGCCTGCGCCATCCGCGTGTTGTTCATGATGTCGCGGATCTGCTCGTTGGTGTCGGTCTGGCCATATTGGGCATAGGCGCTCCAGATCGCCTTGTTGCCGAACATGTCGAAGTCGCCGCCGGCGCCGATGGTGTAGCGCTGGACTTCGCGATCGCTGTTGTTCTTGCGGTACGGCAGGTCCTGCGCCGACGTGCCGAGCGTCACATTGCTGACATTGACGAGCGCCGCCGGCCCGAGCGCATTGATCAGATAGGCATTGTCGCGCGTCAGCGTGAAGGTTGCGGCCTGCGGGCCGGAATTGAACAGCGTCTTGTTCCAGTTGTACGACGCTTCGCCATAGACCTCGAGCCAATCGGTCAGTTCAAAGCTCGCCCGACCAAAGACGCCGGCGCGATTGTCTTCAGCGTCAAGGCCGATGCGGCGCGACTGATCGTTGAGTTCCCAGTCGCCGCCTTGCGTTTGCGACGCATCGGTCAAAGTTCCGAACTGATACTTCTTGGCGACGCCGCCAACATCGAAATAGGTTCCACGCAGCGAGGTGCCGCCGCCTGTCTGCGAACGGATGATGCTGCCCGGCAGGGTGTTCCAGGTGCCGGCACCCTTCACGACGAGGTTCGCCGGCTGGCCGTTGGTTGCGGTGTAATTGGGGTTGGCCAGCGTGCGGTAGCCGATCTGGTTCCAGTCGCGATCGACGCGGAAGATGCCGTCGCGACGCGCATATTCACCCGCGATCAGGACATGGCCGCGGCCATCGGCAAACGGCAGGCCAACGGCGCCCGAGACGCTGTAGTTATAGCCGTCACCCTCGCTGGTCATGCCATTGTCGAGATCGAGTTTGATGCCGGTGAACTTCTTGTCGAGGATGAAATTGGCGACCCCGGCGACGGCGTCCGAGCCATAGGCGGCTGAGGCGCCACCGGTGACGATTTCAACGCTTTTGATCAGCGACTGCGGGAAGGTGTTGATGTCGACCAGACCCGTGATCGTCGAGCCGACCGAGCGGCGGCCGTCGAGCAGCACGAGGGTGCGGACTTCGCCGAGGTTGCGCAGGTTGAGCGTGTTGACGCCGGCGAGGCCCGAACTGATCGCCAGCCGCGAGTTGGCCGGGCGGGTGCTGCCGGCCAGCGCCGGCTGCTGATTGACGAAGTCGGCGATGTTGTTGGTCGGTGACTGGCTGAAAATTTCCTGCTGGGAAATCACTGTCAGCGGCGTCGGTGACTTGAAGCCATCGCGGACGATGCGAGTGCCGGTGACGACGATCTGCTCGGCAATAACCGGCTCTGCTGCAGCCGGCTTGGCGGCCTCTTGCGCCGCAACCGACGAGACGTTGGTCAAGCCGACCGCCACGAACGCCAGACCAAGGCTGCTGGAACCGCAAAGCGCCCGACGAACCTGCCTCAGATCACGCATCGTAAACCCCCTTGTATCGCGGCTCTGCCTTCAGCCGAACAACACTGCCGCCCCCAAAAACGAGCAAAACAGCGCCTATGACACGAACATTACAGTGCGACTCAGCCGGGTCAATACATCAGCGCCCGATGGGTGCCGGCATCGAAAGACGCGCGAAAAGCATGGCAAACAAGACACAGGCACGACTAGGGTAGCAGCACTGGCGCCGGGGCGCCTTGGGGGAGAGGCAGATGATCCAGCGTCGGGCATTCTTGTTGGGCTCGGTCGCCGCCGTCATGTTGTCGGAGCCGCTGGCGGCACGGGTCGGCGGCGGAGCGCGCCGGACCATCGGCGCCCGAGGGCCGATCGAGATCATCGAGGACAGCCTCGGCATTCCCCATGTCCGTGCCGGCTCGCTCCACGATGCCTTTTTTGGCCAGGGCTATCTTGTCGCCCGTGACCGGCTGTTCCAGATCGATATCGAACATCGCCGTGATCTCGGTCGCATGGCCGAAGCCTTTGGCCCGGCCTTTGTCGCGGCCGATACCGCGGCGCGGCTTTTTCATTTTCGCGGCGATGCCGCGGCCGAACTCGCCAAGCTCCCGCCCGGCGTGCTCGAATGTGCGCAAGGCTATGTCGCCGGCGTCAACGCCCGTATCGCCGAACTCGAAGCCGATCCGGCGCAGCTGCCGCTCGAATATGCCATCCTCGGCATCAAGCCGCTGCGCTGGGACGTCAACGACATGGTGCGCGCACGCGGTGTCGAGATGGGCGATGCCGATGACGAGGTTCGCCGCGCCCGGCTGGCCGCCATGGGCCTGCTCGAAACCGACAGACTGATGTCACCGCTGCGGCCGGCGTGGACGTTCAAAGTGCCCGAAGGCCTTGATGTTGCCGCGGTCAGCGCCGCCGATCTCGGTGTTTTGGCCCCTTCGGCGCGTCCGATCCCCTATGATACCCTCAACCTGGCGGCGCTCGACCCAGCCGAACGGCATGGCAATCGCTTCGCGCTCGGAAGCAACGCCTGGACCATCGCCGCCTCACGCAGCGCCACGGGCCGGCCGATCCTCGCCAATGATCCGCATCTGGGCATCGGCGGCTTCAGCCCCCGGCATATCGTCCACCTTACGGCGCCGGGGCTCGATGTCATCGGCGCCGGCGCGCCGGGCCTTCCAGGCATCATGCAGGGCCATACCGATCGCTTTGCCTTTGGTCGCACCAATTCGCATATCGATCAGACCGATCTGTTCATTCTGCGTACTGCCCCGGATGACCCCGAGCGCTATTGGCACAAGGGCCAATGGCGGCGCTTCGAGCGCTTCGACGACGAGATTGCCGTGAAGGGCGAGGCGCCGCGGCGGGTGACGCAACGCTATGCCGATGGCCGGCCGATCGTTTCCGCGGATCCGGCGCGCCAGCGAGCGGTGGCCTTTGCCAGTGTCGACCTGCTCCCCGGCGCGCTCATGCGCTTTGCCATCATCGCGATCAATCTGGCGAAGGATCGGCCGACGCTGCACCGCGCTTTCAAGATACATGTCTCGCCGACCAATTTTCACTATGCCGATATCGACGGCAACACCGGCTGGCAGATGATCGGCTTCGTGCCGAAGCGACCGAAACACGATGGACTGTTTCCCGCGCCCGGCGATGGCGATTTCGATTGGACCGGCATCATTCCTGTGACCGAGCTGCCGAACAACCATAACCCCGCCAAGGGCTGGTTCGCCACGGCCAACCAGCTCAATCTGCCCGAAGATTTTCCCTACGCCAGCAAGATCACCGCCTTCGAATGGAGCGATCCCTTCCGCTACAACCGCATCGTCGAAGTGCTCGAACGCCAGCCCAGCCACCGGATTGAGGACAGCATCGCGCTCCAGCATGATGTCCAGTCGTTGCCGGCGCGCGCGCTGGTGGCGATGCTGCCCGCCAAGCCATCACCGGCAGCAGCCCCGGCAGCAGCAATGCTGCGCGGCTGGGACCATAACCTTGGCGCCGACAGTGGCGCGGCGCTGCTCTATGAAATGGTCTTGCCCGAAGTCCTCGATCGGGTGCGCGATCTGCTGGTGCCGCAAGCGGCGCGCGAACTTGTCGCCACCCTCAACCTGCATGACACGCTGGCGCTGCTCAAGGCGCTTGATCCGCGGCTTGGCGCCCAACCGCTGGCGGCGCGTGATGCGTTGATCGGCGCGGCGCTGGTAGCGGGCTGGCAAAAGGCACTGGAACGTGGCGGCGCCGATCCGGCGCAATGGCGCTGGGGCGATCTCCACCGGGTGGTCATCGCCCACCCGCAATCGGTGATCCCCGGCATCGCCGCCGCCTTTCCGCGCATCGAAGGCGGGCGTTCGGGCGGCGATGGCGCCACGCCGATGGCGCGCGGTTTCAACACCAAACGTGGCTATCAGGTGTCGCACGGCGCCAGCTATCTGCAGGTCGTCGATGTCGGCGGCTGGGACAACAGCCGCTTCCTGCTGCTCCCCGGCCAGTCGGGTGACCCGCGATCGCCCCAATACAAGGATTTCTACGATCGCTGGATCGCCGGACAGATGCAGCCCTTGTGGTTCAGCCGCAAGGCGGTCGACGCCAATGCGGCGGAGCGGCTGCTGTTGACCCCGGGCTGAATTACAGCGCTTCGGCGATGGTGACGAGCACGCGGTCGACAACGGCGGTGGCGTCGGCGTCGCGATCATCGGGCATGTCGTTGGCGAGCGCCGAGAACGCCAGAGTCTGGCCGCTCTTGGTCACCAGATAGCCCGACAGCGCCCGGGTGGCGTTGAGCGAGCCGGTTTTGGCGAACAGTCTGCCTTCGAGCGAAGTGCCCTTGAAGCGACGGCGTAGCGAGCCGTCGGTGCCGGCGATCGGTAGCGTGTCGCGCCAGGCGCCGCTCCAGGGCTGGCGCGCGATCCAGCCGAGCAGGGTGGTGGCGGCGCGCGGCGTGATCCGGTTGTAGGATGACATGCCCGAGCCATCGGCGAAGGTGAAGCTGTCAGCGGGCAGCTTGGCGGTAGCCATCACCTGCCGCAGCGCCGCCTGTCCGTCGGCGATCGAGCCGCTGCCCTTGTGGCGGCCGATCTGGCGCAGCAGCAGATCGGCATGAAGGTTCTGGCTGGTCTTGTTGATGATCGTCATGTCGGCGGCCAGATCGGGCGGTGGCAGCGTCGCCAGCATGTCGAGGGCCGGCGGGCGTGGTGCCGGGGCACCGCCGCGGACGCGCGGATCGTCGCTCGGGGCAAGCGGGCGGTGGCGGGCGGTGACCTCGCCGGTCACGGTGACGCCGCGTTCGCTGAGCAGGTCGCGTAGCCGCCAAGCCGCGTAATGCGCCGGATCATCCACGCTGAAATACAGGGTTTGCGGCTTGGCAGCGGCGCCGATGGTGCCGGTCAAGCGGATCAGGCGGCTATTGGGGGCACGGTCGGCAGTGATCGTCTCGGCATCACCGGCGATGGTCACCACGCGATTGTCGATGGTGTAATAGGGCGAGGCGGCAACGCTGGGGGTGGTGCCGATCGCGCCGGGGGTGATGGTCGCGACAGTTTCATTGTCGTCGATGGTCAGCGCCGAAATGCCGGTGCCATAACGCGACTGGATGTTGTTCCAGCTCATCCCCGGCCCCCAGCGTTCATCGGGAAACCAGCTGTCGTCGCCGGCAATGTGGCGGACGTGACGCGTTTTGGCGGCAATGGCATCCGCGAGCGTCTGCAGGCAATTTTCCGCGCAGTCGGGCGTGCTGCGCAACTGGGCATCGCCGCGGCCGTGGAGGATGACATCGCTGGCACCGCCCGATGCAGGCTCCAGCCGCACGCCGGTGCCGCTGGCTTCGGCCTGCAACGCCAGCAGATCGGCATAGGCGGTCGCGGTGACGAAAATCTTGGTGTTGGAGGCGGGGATGAAGCGCTCATCGGGGTCGATGGCGAGCAACTCTTCGCCATCGAGCGTGGTGACGTGGAAGCCATAGCGCGTGCCGGGCGGCCCCTTGGCGAGTATGGCCCTGACCGTCGCCAGCAGCGGCGCGGCGGGTTCGGGCGCCGCCGCCATCAGCAGCGGGGCGGCGAAAGGGATCAGCAAGAAGGCGAGGCGCATGACCAGAGCATAGAGCGAAAAATCACGGCGTCGACAGGCGCTATGGCGTGAATAGCGCTTCGCCGACGGCCGACCGCAGCGCGAAAATGCCGCTGTCGTTGTGGCGGCTGGGGTGGACGCGGTTGGTCAGCAGCGTCCAGGCGATGCCGCGTTCGAAATTGATCCATAGTCCGGTACCAGTGAAGCCGGTATGGCCGATGGTCTGGCTCGAACAGGCATCACCGCCGGGCCAGCCGGGGTGGGCCGAATCCCAGCCGCAGGTGCGGTGGCCGAATTGAGGGGTGCGGACGGCGTCCATCATCGCCGGTGACAGCAGGCGGCCTTGCAGCATGGCGAGCGCAAAGCCGAGCACGCCATCGACGGTGCCGAACAGCCCCGCATGGCCGGGGGCGCCGCCGAGGGCATGGGCGTTCTCGTCATGCACCTCGCCCTTCAGCATTCGCCCGCGCCATTGGCAGAACTCGGTGGCGACGGCGGGGCCGGGCGGCGGACCGAAGCCAAGCCCATCGCCGAGCGCCCAGGCCGACAGCGGCGCGCCGGTGATGCGTTCAATGGCGATGCCGAGCAGGATGAAATTGATGTCGGAATAGACCGGCGGGCCATGGCGCCACTCGCGTTGCAGCACAAAGGCACGCAACCGGGCGGGGTCGTCGCCATAGGTGTAGATCGGCTCGACGGCGGGCAGGAAACTGCGGTGGGTGAGGCAGTCGCGGAAGGTCAGTTTGCGCTCGGCGGCGTTCGCCACATCATATTGGCGCAGATCGGGAATCGCGTCGGTGAGCGGGCGATCGAGATCGAGGCGGCCCTGCTCGGCGAGTTGCAGGATCATCGTTGTCGTCGCGATGACCTTGGTCAGCGAGGCGAGATCGAACCAGTGGTCGCGCGTCAGGATTTCGGGTTCGGGCACCAGCGCTGCCGATCCGGCGAGGCGCACCGCGCTTTCGCCGTCGCGGGTGACAACACCAAGGGTGGCGCCGGGCATGGCACCGACCTCGACAGCGGCGAGGCACGGCGCAAAGGCCCGTTCGCAATGCGCTTCGACGCTCATGCCGTCCGCGGTTTCAGCCGCATCACCAGCGGCAGCAGCAGGATTGCGGCAAGGCTGAGCCCGCCCGACATGATGAAGAAGCCATCATAGCCGATCTGCTTCTGGATGGCGCCCGAGGCGCCGCCAATCAGCCGCGGCAGCAGAAAGGCAAAGCCCGACAGAAAGGCATATTGGGCGCCGGGATAGCGCGGGCTGACCAGCATCGACAGATAGACGACGAACACCGCACCGGCGAGGCCGTGGCCGAATTGATCGATGCCGGCGGCGATATAGAGCACCGAGGCCGAAGGCGGCGCGAACCACAGCCAGACGAAAATCCAGTTGCCGATGGCCGAGGCAATAGCGCCGATGACGAGTGCCCAGCCGATCGGCAGCCGCGCGGCGCATAGCCCGCCGAGTGCCACGCCGGCCATGCTGCTGGTCAGCGCCACCAGCCCATCGGCCATGCTGATCTGTTCGAGGCTGTAGCCGGCCGCATTCCACAGCGGGTGCGACAGCGTGAGGGTAAGGACATCGCCCATGCGATAGAAGGAGACGAAGGCCAGCAACGGCAGCACACCATAGGAATAGCGCCAGAACAGCTCGACATAAGGCGCCACAAAACCCGGCATCCGCGCCGGGGCATCGGCGGGCAGGCGGTTGATCCGCGGCAGCGCGATGGCGAGCGCGGCGAAGGGCATCAAGGCAATCGCCAGCACGATCGGCGTGACATTGGTCTGGCTGGAAAAGCCGGCGTTCTTGACCGCGCCCAGCACCAGCCAGCCGATCCCGGCAGTGGCAAGGCCGGTGACAAGCAGGATGGCGAGGCTGGTGGTGATGCCGGTGACCAGCGCGCTCGTCCGGCCGGTCGCACCCTCCGTTTCGGGGCGCATCGCGGCGAGGATCGGGAAGGGAATGAAGGCGGCAAGCGCAATGGCGAGATAGGCCCAGGTCCAGTCCGCCCAGGCGGCGACGAGCACGGCACCGCTGCCCGCCGCGACCATAGCGCTGCGATAGCCCCAGAGATTGGCGGCCACCAGCGGCGCCTGTTCGGCCTGCCCCGGCGCCAGTGTGATGCGCCAGCCATCGGCGGCGACTTCGAGGGTGGTCGTCCAGAAGGCAAGCAGCAGCGCGAATAGCGCGGTGAGCGGCAGATTCTGATCGTCCGAGGTGAACGCCATCGCCACCATGCTTGCGAAAATGCCGAGCTGCGACAGCATGATCCAGCCGCGCCGCCGCCCCCAGAAACGCGAAAACCCGGGCACGCCGACATGATCAAGCAGCGGCGCCCAGGCAAATTTGAAGGTGGGAAGCAGCGCAATCCAGGCGAAAAAGCCGATGATGACGATATCGACATCATGGCGCGCCAGCCGCAGCAGCAGCACCGCGTTGAACATGTAAAAGGGCAAGCCGGCCGAAAAGCCGAGCAGCAGATAAAGCCGCAGCAGCCGCGCCGGCACGGGGGCTGCCGACAGGGGCGGATCAGCGGTGAGCGTTGCTGGCATCGGTTCCGATCAATGCGCCGTGCTGCGATTGGCCTTGATCAGCGCGATGGCGACGACGGTCAACGGCACCGCCAGAACCACCCCCATCGGCCCGCACAGCATGCCGAAGCCGATCAGGCTGAAGATGGTCAGTGCCGGCGGCAGATCGGCCATGTGGCGCTGTGCCAGCGGTGACACGATATTGCCCTGTATTTGCTGGACGATCACCAGCACGGCAACGGTCAACCAGCCGGTCTGCACATCGATGCCGAAGCCGATGAGGACCGCCGGCAGGCTGACAAGGATGACGCCGAGATAGGGCACGAACTCGCACAGCCCGGCGACGAGTCCCAGCGCCAGCCCCGAGGGCATGCCGACAAGCGAGAGGCCGACGCTGGTACCGACGGCGACAAAGGCCATGCCGATGGCCTGCGCCTTGAGCCATGACGTCAAGGCGGTATGCGCCGCGGCAAGGCTGGCGCGCGCCTTGATGGCACGCGGCGGTGACAGCATCCCGACAAGACTATCGATATACAGCCCCGGCTGGGCGGCGAGATAGATGCCGGCGACGATGACGATGGCCAGCCCCGAGGCGGCGGCACCGATGTTGCTGAGCGCCGATTGGGCGATGCCGAGCACCGATTCCATCTTCGGTGCATAGCTGTTGGCGACGGCCAGCGCCTCGCGCCCCGGCACGGTTGAATTGAGCCATTGCGTCAATTCCTTGATTTGCTGCGGCAATTGTTCGGCGAGAATGGCGAACTGGCCATACATGATGGTGCCGAACAGCCCGAAAACGATAATCAGCATGAGCAACGGCAACAGCACCGCCAGCACGATCGCCCCGGCAAAGGGCAGCTTCGTCCAGCGCATCAGGGCATGGGCGAAATCATGGATCATCACCGCGGCAAGGATGCTGGCGAACAGCAGCAGCAACAGTTGCGTCAGTTGCCAGGTGACCAGCGCCAGCGCGATGGCCGCCATGACCGCCAGCGCATGGCGAAACCAGCGGGCGCTGTCGTGATCATTGGCCTTTACCGGCGGTTCGCCCCCGGGTCTGATCATCGCATTGCCTCCAAAACCGGGATCAATGCGCGTCTCCCCAGCTGGTTCCGGCGCCGATTTCGACGCCCAGCGGCACCGAAAGCTGGATCAGCGGGCGATGGGCGTTGGCCATCGTCTCGCGCACCACGGCCTTGACCGCTTCGACATCGGCGTCGGGCACCTCGAGCACCAGTTCATCATGCACTTGCAGCAGCATCCGGGTCGAGCCCAGCCCGGCGGCCGCCAGCGCCCCCGGCATCTGCACCATGGCGCGCTTGATGATATCGGCCGCCGTCCCCTGCACCCGGGCGTTGACGGCGGCGCGCTCGGCGAACTGGCGCTCGCCCTGGTTCTTCGAATGGATCAGCGGCACATGGCATTTGCGGCCAAACAGCGTGGTGACAAAGCCCTGCTCCTTCGCCGCCGCGATGGTTTCGGCCATGTAGTTGCGGATGCCCGGGAATCGGCTGAAATAGAGCTCGATATAGCGCGCCGCCTCGCCGCGATCGATCGACAGGCGCTGCGCGAGACCGAACGCCGAAATGCCATAAATGATGGAAAAATTGATGGTTTTTGCCCGCGCGCGGGTGTCGCGCGTCACCTCGCCGAACACCTCCTGCGCGGTCAGGGCATGGACATCGCCGCCTTCGGCATAGACGCGCTTCAGCTCAGGCACATCGGCGATATGGGCGACCAGCCGCAGCTCGATCTGGTTGTAATCCGCCGCCATCAGCTGGTGGCCGGGGGCAGCGACAAAGGCGTGGCGGATGCGGCGGCCCAGCTCGGTGCGGATCGGGATGTTCTGGAGGTTGGGGTCGTTCGATGACAGCCGCCCCGTGGACGTTGCGGCGAGGGCGTAGTTGGTGTGCACCCGGTCGGTCTTAGGATTGATCTGCGCCTGCAGCGCGTCGGTATAGGTCGATTTGAGCTTCGAATGCTGGCGCCAGTCGAGCACCTTGGTGGCGATTTCGGCACCATCGGCGGCAAGGCGCTCAAGCTCGGTGACATCGGTGGTCCAGGCGCCGGTCTTTGAGGATTTCTTGCCTGATTTCAGGCCCAGGCGCTCGAACAGCACCTCGCCCAATTGCTTGGGGCTGCCGATGCTGAACGGCCCGCCGGCGAGGGTGTGGATTTCGCCCTCCAGCCTTGTGATTTCCACCTCATAGGCCGCCGACAGCCCGGCCAGCGCCGAGCGATCGACGCGGATTCCGGCCAGTTCCATGTCCGCCACCACCGGCAGCAGCGGCCGATCGACCTGTTCGTAGATGCCGGTGACCTGTTCGCGCCACAACC
>JAAFIT010000159.1 GCA_013298745.1 Sphingomonadales bacterium | reverse complement strand
AGCGGCGAATGGGCGGCGCGGGTGGTATCGGTCGGCAAGAAGGCGGTGGTTGTCAGCCTCGACGGCCAGTCGGCACCGCAGGAATCGGTGCCTGACCTGTGGCTGTGCGCCGCGCCCTTGAAGCGCGGCCGTATCGATTGGGTCGCGGAAAAGGCCTGCGAGCTGGGAGTATCGCGCTTCCTACCGGTCATCACCCGCCGCACCATCGTCGACAAATTGAACCTCGATCGGCTTCGCGCCCACATGGTCGAAGCCGCCGAACAATGCGGCCGAACTGCCCTTCCCGAGATGGTGGAACCGGTGACGCTGGCGGCGCTGCTGAAGGACTGGCCCGCCGGCCGCACGCTGATTTTTGCCGATGAAAGCGGCGGCGAATCGCTTGCCGGGCTGTGCGCCCATGCACCGGCGCCGGCAGCGATCCTGATCGGCCCGGAGGGCGGTTTCACGCCCGAAGAACGCGCCGCGATCCGCGCCCTTCCCGAAGCCCGCGCGGCGAGTCTTGGCCCGCGCATCCTGCGCGCCGATACCGCTGCCGTGGCGGCGGTGGCAGTATGGCAAGCGATCACTGGCGAGGGCTGAAACCTCTGGCGCAGCAACAGGGCCGCGGTTAGTCTGCGACCGTTATGGGCGAAGGACATGTTTGGGCCAGCGGGGATGCCGGCACGCTGCCATGGGTGGCGGTGGCCGGTTACCTTGTTGGCGCCTTTTTGTGCTGGCGCCAATCGCGCACCGTCGCGACGCGGCGCGAGCGATTGTTCTGGTTGTTCGCGGGTCTCGTCATGCTGGCGCTCGGCATCAACAAGCAGCTTGATCTGCAAACTGCCCTGACAGCCTGGGGCCGCCAGATGGCGCGCGATGGCGGCTGGTATGCCGAACGCCGCGCCTTTCAGCGCAACTTCATCATCGCCTCGATCGTCAGCATGTCAGTGCTTGGCGCCGCGACAGCCTGGTTTGTGCGCGGGCTGAGACTGCCGGTATTCATCACCCTTGGCGGCCTGACGATGCTTGGCGCGTTCGTGCTGATACGCGCCGCATCGTTCCACCACTTCGACACAGCCTTGCGCGCGCCGGTGCTCGGGCTGCGACTCCATGTGGTGCTCGAACTCGTCGGCATCGCCGTGGTGATCTTCGGCGCCGTCCTTGCCGCGCGAACAGCGCCGAACCGCTGAGCGTTATTCGGCCGCCATTGCGACGACCGGCGACGCTTGCGGCCCCCGGACCAGCGACCCCGGCAGGGCGCCGGTCATCGTGCCGTTGCGGAAGGTGACGACGCCGTTCTTGATGGTCGCGACATAGCCATCGGCCTTCTGCAGCAATCGCTTGCCACCGGCGGGCAGATCGAACGCCATCCAGGGCTTGCCGAGCTTCAATGCCGCCATGTCGATCAGGTTGATGTCCGCCAACATCCCCGGCACCAGCTGGCCGCGGTCGTTCATGCCATAAAGCCGCGCGGTGTCGCTGCACTGGCGCTTGATGGCATTTTCGATGGTGACGGTGCCGCGCTTGCGATCGCGCACCCAATGCTGGAGCAGGAAGGTCGGCGAGGCGGCGTCGCAGATGGTGCCGCAATGCGCGCCGCCATCCGACAGCGAGATGACGATATCGTCGCGCTGCAGCAGCCCTTCGACAAAATCGAGATTGCCATCGGCATAGTTCAGGATCGGGAAGTAGATGAAGCCGGTGCCGTCGTTCGCCGACAACAGGTCATAGGTGTATTCCGCCGGGCTGACGCCAGCCGCCGCGGCGCGGGCGGCGATGGTTTCGGTCTGGGTCGGTTCGTAGTTGAAGTCCTCGCCCATTTCGTAATGGAGGTTGAAGCCCATCGCGACGGCATAGAGCAGCGCCTGCACGTCGCTTTCCGGGATCACGTCCGGCTCGGCGAGCAGCTTGGCCTTCCAGGCCGGATCGGAAATCTTCGCCCATTGTTCGGACCAGGGCGCGGACTCGATTTCGGCCCATGACGGCTTGAACTTGAACGGGTGGACGGTACCGCGCCACGCCATCAGGATGCCGTTGCCGCGCAGGGCGATCTGGGCGACGATGTTGGCGCCTTCGGCATTCCATTTCGCCGTTTCGGACATCTGCTCTTCCCAGGGCAGTTCCTTGGCGATGCTCTGCAGCATGGCGAAGGTGACGGGCAGCCCGGTTTCCTTCGAAAGCGCGCCCATCCAGCCGAATTCATCCCATTCGCGGCGCAGGTCGCTGGCCATTTCGAAGACGCCATGGCCGGCGCGGGCGACGGCGCGGCCGATGCCGATCAGTTCCTCCTTGGTGGCAGTCGTACCGGGGACGACTTCGCCGTCGATCGATTTGTGGAGGACGGTGCGCGAGGTGGAAAAGCCGAGTGCGCCGGATTTAAGGCCCTCCTCGACTATCGCACTCATCTGGGCGATTTCATGCTCGGTCGGCGCTTCGTTGCGGGCGCCACGCTCGCCCATCACATAGGCGCGGACGGCGCCGTGCGGCACATGAGTCGCGACATCGATGGTGCGCGGCCGTTCGGCGAGCGCGTCCATATATTCGGGGAAGGTTTCCCAGTTCCAGCTCATGCCTTCGGCGAGCGCGGTGCCGGGAATATCCTCGACGCCCTCCATCAGGCCAATCAGCCAGTCATGCTTGTCGGGCTTGGCCGGGGCAAAGCCGACGCCGCAATTGCCCATGACGACTGTGGTGACTCCGTGCCACGACGACGGCGCCATTTCGGAGTCCCAGGTCGCCTGGCCGTCATAATGGGTATGGATATCGACAAAGCCGGGGGTGACATGCAGGCCGGTGGCGTCGATCTCCTCGCGGCCTTTGGCCGTGATCGTGCCGACGGCGCTGATGCGACCGCCATCGATGGCAACGTCGCCAGTGAAGGCCGGAGCCCCGGTGCCATCGACAATCGTGCCGCCGCGAATGACCATGTCGTGCATGTCGTCTCTCCTGAGAATAGTTGATGATGCCACAGACTGGGCACACCCCCACCTATGACTATCGCCAAGCCGATCGCCGCGATTTCAAGCCCCACTCAATTGCCTCGCCGTCGCTGCCCGGCTATGGCGTTTGCCATGAGCAATCAGGTCGCAGCCAAGGGCGATGACGCCCCAATCGAAACCCGCGATCAACTGATCGGCGTGTTTGAAAAGGGCAACAAGCCGAAAGCCGCGTGGCGGATCGGTACCGAGCATGAAAAGTTCGTCTATCGGCTGAGCGACAATGGCGCCCCGAGCTATGACGAGCCCGGCGGCATTCGCGACCTGTTGAAGGGCATGGAGGCATTCGGCTGGGAGCCGGTTACCGAAGGCGGTCACGTCATCGCCATGAAGGGCAAGGATGGCGCGATCAGCCTTGAACCCGCCGGGCAATTCGAGCTTTCCGGCGCGGCGCTCGATTCGCTCCACGAAACCTGCGCCGAATCGAACCGCCATCTGGCACAATGCCGCGAAGTCGGGGATCGGTTGGGCCTTGGCTTCCTGTCGCTGGGTTTCTGGCCCGACAAGGCACGCGCCGACCTGCCGGTGATGCCCAAGGGCCGTTATGTCATCATGCGGGCGCACATGCCGCGCGTCGGCAACCTCGGCCTCGACATGATGCTGCGCACCTGCACCATCCAGACCAACCTCGATTACGCGTCCGAAGCCGACATGGTGCTGAAGTTCCGCGTGTCGATGGCGCTGCAACCGCTGGCCACCGCCTTGTTCGCCAATTCGCCCTTCACCGAAGGCAAGCCCAACGGCTTCAAATCCTTCCGCAGCCATATCTGGACCGATACCGATCCGGCGCGCACCGGCACCCTGCCCTTCGTGTTCGAAGATGGGTTCGGGTTCGAGCGCTACACCGACTATGCGCTCGATGTGCCGATGTACTTTGTCTATCGCGACGGCAAATATATCGACGCGGCTGGCCTCAGCTTCCGCGACTTCCTCGATGGCAAGCTCTCCGTCCTGCCCGGCGAAAAGCCCAGGCTCGGTGACTGGAAGGATCACCTGTCCACCGCCTTCCCCGAAGTCCGGCTGAAGGGCTATCTCGAAATGCGCGGCGCCGATGGCGGGCGCTGGGATCGCATCTGTGCGCTGCCGGCGTTCTGGGTCGGGTTGCTCTACGATGATGTCGCGCTCGACGCGGCGTGGCAGCTGGTCAAGGCCTGGACCCAGGCCGATCATGACCGGCTGCGCACCGAAGTCCCGCGCCTCGCGCTAAAGGCGGCGAGCCCCAATGGCGGGACGCTGCAGGACCTTGCCAAACAGGTGCTCGCCATCGCCGATGCCGGCCTTGCCCGCCGCAACCGCCAGAACCGCATGGGCGACACCGAGCAAGGCTTCCTCAATCCGCTGCGCGAAATCGCCGCCAGCGGCCTGACCAACGCCGACCGGATGCTGGCGCTCTATCACGGCGCCTGGGGCGGCGATGTGCGACACGTTTACGAGACGGAGAGTTACTGACATTTCTCCCTCCCCCCAACGGCGAAGCCGCTAGAGTGGGGAGGGTCGGGGTGGGTGTTATTGCAGCGCGCGGGCATAGCCCCCACCCCGACCCTCCCCACACTCCGTTAGCTTCGCTCACGGGGGAGGAGGGGGAAGATTAGGAAGGAATGTGACATGACAGACGCAATCGTCATCACCGGTTTTGCCCGCACGCCGATGGGCGGTTTTCAGGGCGCACTCGCCGGCGTTTCGGCAACGGCGCTTGGCGCGGTGGCCGTGAAGGCAGCCGTCGAGCGCTCGGGCGTCGATGCCGGCAAGGTCGATGCGATTTTCATGGGCTGTGTGCTGCCCGCCGGCCTCGGCCAGGCGCCGGCGCGGCAGGCGGCCCTTGGTGCCGGATTGCCGCTGTCGGTGGAGGCAACGACCGTCAACAAGATGTGCGGATCGGGGATGCAGGCGACGATCATGGCGCATGACGCGCTACTCGCCGGCACTGCCGAAGTGATGATCGCCGGTGGCATGGAGAGCATGTCGAACGCCCCCTATCTCCTCACCAAGCACCGCGCCGGCGCCCGCATCGGCCATGATGCGGTGAAGGATTCGATGTATCTCGACGGGCTGGAAGATGCTTATGATCCGGGCAAGCTGATGGGCGCCTTTGCCGAGGAATCGGCACGCGATTACCAGTTCACCCGCGCCGCCCAGGATGCCTTTGCCATCGAAAGCCTGTCCCGCGCCAATGCCGCGATCGCTTCGGGGGCATTCGACGATGAAGTGACGCCGGTGACGGTATCTGGTCGCGGTGGCGATACGGTCGTCGCGGTCGACGAACAGCCCGGCAAGGCCCGCCCCGACAAGATCCCGGGATTGAAGCCGGCCTTTGCCAAGGACGGCACCATCACCGCCGCCAACGCCTCGTCGATTTCGGATGGTGCCGCGGCGCTCGTTCTCACCCGCGCCAGCGTTGCCGCCCGCGACGGCCTACCGGTCCGCGCCCGCATCGTCGCCCATGCCGCGCACGCCCATCAGCCGGGCAAGTTCACCACAGCGCCGGTGCCGGCGATCGAAAAGCTGTTGAAAAAGGCCGGCTGGACCGTCGCCGATGTCGATCTGTTCGAAGTCAACGAAGCCTTTGCCGCCGTCGCGATGATCGCCATGCACGATCTCGGCATCCCGCACGCCAAGCTCAACATCCATGGCGGCGCCACTGCGCTCGGCCACCCGATCGGCGCCTCGGGCGCGCGCATCATCGCAACGCTGGTGGCGGCACTGGAGCGGACCGGCGGCAAGCGCGGGGTTGCGGCGCTGTGCATCGGCGGCGGCGAAGCCACGGCGATTGCGGTCGAACGGCCATAAGAAGAGGGCCTCCGGCGGGCAGGGGCTGACCTCACGAATGGGTGCAGGGGCGCGGCCCCTGCCCGCCGGAGGCCCTTTCTGACTCGCTTCAAGATATTGTAGAAAACCGCCATCAATCACCGGGAACGTGACGATGGCGAGCAAGACAGTGCGCAAACTCAACCTGGCCCTGCAGGGCGGCGGCAGCCATGGCGCCTTCACCTGGGGCGTGCTCGATCGCCTGCTCGAGGAGGAGAGCATCGAGATCGCCGCGATCAGCGGCACCAGCGCCGGGGCGATGAACGCAGTGGTCTGCGGCGAGGGGCTGATGGAGGGCGATCGCGCCCATGCCCGCGCCCAGCTCGATCATTTCTGGCATGGCATGGGCGACAAGGCGGCGGTGATGTCGCCGTTCCAGCGCACCCCC
>JAAFIT010000158.1 GCA_013298745.1 Sphingomonadales bacterium | reverse complement strand
CAGGGGGTAGGCATCGCTGGCGGTGAGCTGCTGATAGTTGAAGTAACCCTCGCCCTTTTTCAGCCGGTTCATGATGCTGTGCGGGTGAATGGGGGTGAATTCGCTCAGCAACAGCACATAATCGCGATCAGGCGCCACCGGGTCCGGCCCCTTGGGGTCGATGATGATCGGGCCATAATGGCCTTCCTGTTCCTGCATCCCCGAATGGCTGTGCCACCAATAGGTGCCGGCCTGGCGAACCTTGAAGCGATAGGTGAAGCTTTGGCCCGGCGCGATGCCGGGAAAGCTGATCCCCGGAACGCCATCATATTGAAACGGCAGCAACAACCCATGCCAGTGGATCGAGGAATCTTCAGCCAGCGTGTTGCGGACGGTGATTTCGACGTCCTCGCCCTCGCGCAGCCGCAGCAGCGGGCCGGGCACGCTGCCGTTGACGGCGATGCCATGGCCGCTGCGGCCCTCGATCATGCGGTGGCCGGCGCCGATGCTGAGGTCGATCGCCGGGCCGCGCACCTCGTCAAAGCCGGCGCGCAGGCGTGGACCAGCACCGTGCGACGCCGCCATGTTGGCGCCGCGCGCCCAGGCCGGCACGGCGAGCGCGGTGGCAGCGGCGAGGAGATGGCGGCGGGACAGCAACGGCGTTTCGGATTCTTGTCAAAAAACAGCGGATAAAGCTGCTTATAGGCCCACCCGGGTAGCGCGCAAAGGCCGGCGACGGGCGGCAAAGGGCCACGGGCGGCATCGCCAAAACGACGAGCTTGCGCGGGCGTTGGCGGCGGCGCAGCCTGTCCGGCGACCAGGAGGGACCATGGCTTACAGCGATTATCATCTGATCCGCTTCGCGCGGGCGGGGCGGGTGCTCACGGCGACGGTGGCGGCACCGCCGATCAACATCGTCACGCTCGATCTGTTCGGCGAACTGGCGCGGCTGGCCGAGGAACTGGAGGCTGATCGCGAGACTGGCGTGTTCATTCTGAAGAGCGCCGACCCGGATTTCTTCCTGGCGCACTTCGATGTGGCGGCGATTCTGGCCTTCCCGGTCGATGAACCGGCGCGCCGTGACGCCGGACCCAATGCCTGGCACGCGATGTGCCGGCGTTTTGCCAGCATGGATATTGTCACCATCGCCCAGATCGAGGGGCGTGTCGGCGGCGGCGGCGCCGAACTTTCGATGAATTTCGACATGCGTTTTGGGGTTTCGGGCAAGACCATCATCAACCAGATGGAGGTTCCGCTGGGGATATTGCCCGGCGGCACCGGCACGCAGTTGCTGCCGCGGCTGGTCGGGCGGGCGCGGGCGCTCGAAATCATCCTGTCGGGCAATGATCTTGATGCCGAAACCGCGGTGCAATGGGGCTGGCTCAACCGTGCGCTCCCGGCCGATGGCATCGAAAGCTTCGTGTCCGGCCTCGCAAACCGCATCGCGAGCTTCCCTGCCGATGCCGTCAGGCTCGCAAAACAGGCGATCAACGGCGCCGATCTGCCGCTTGCCGAGGGGTTGGCGGCCGAGTCCTTCCTCTTCCAGACCAGCATCCGCACGCCTGACGCGCGTGCCGCGATGGCGCGCTTCCTCGAAATCGGCGGCCAGACCCGCGAAGGTGAGTTGCGCATTGCTGATCTGTCGGGGCAATTAGCCGCTGATTGACGGCGGAGAACCTCGTGACCCTGACAATGTACGGCATCAAGAACTGCGATACGGTGAAGAAAGCGCGCGTCTGGCTCGATGCCAACGGCGTTGATTACGCCTTCCATGACTATAAAACGCTCGGAATCGACGCGGAAACGCTGCGGTCCTGGGTGGCGACGCTGGGGTGGGAGGTGGTGCTCAACCGTTCCGGCACGACATTTCGGGCGCTGCCGGATGCCGACAAGGCCGATATCACGGCTGAAAAGGCTGTCGCGCTGATGCAGGCGCAGCCTTCGATGATCAAGCGGCCGATGCTGGTGGGCGACAATCTGCTGCTGGCGGGGTTCAAACCCGATGTCTACAGCGCGTCCCTGGCCCAAAAGGGAGCGCATTGATGCACTGGTTGGTGAAATCCGAGCCGTTCAAATACAGTTTCGACGATCTGATCCGCGATGGATCGACGATCTGGGACGGGGTTCGCAACAATCAGGCGGCGATTTACCTGCGTTCGATGAAGATCGACGACGAATTGCTGTTCTATCACAGCAATGAAGGGCTCGCCGTCGTCGGCATCGCGCGGGTTGCGGGCGAGCATTTCATCGATCCGAGCGATCCCAAGGGCCGGTTTCCGTCGGTCACTGTCGCGCCAGTGCGGGTTTTGCCGCGCGCTGTGACGCTTGCCGCCATGAAAGCCGAGCCGCGGCTGGCAGAAATGGCGATGTTCCGACAATTTCGGCTGTCGGTGGCGCCCATTACGGATGCCGAATGGGATGTGATTCTGGAGCTTGGCGGGCTGTAACAGCGCTTTTTCGCCGCCCGGACAGGGCAGGAAATATCGGTTTCCCTCCTTTTCTGCCACGCCTCATCCGCCTTGCCTTGCCGGGGCAATGCGGGCAGGGGAACGCCCCAGGAAAACGCCGGAAAACACCCATGTCCACCACCTTCACGCTCGATACTTCGACCAGCCGCGCCCATCCGGTGCCGGAGCCGTTGCGGCGCTTGACCGTGCCGGCGATCGCCAAACGCAAGAATGCCGAGCCGATTGTCATGCTGACCGCCTATACGGCGCGGATGGCGCAGTTGCTCGACAAGCATTGCGACCTGCTGCTCGTCGGGGATTCGCTCGGTCAGGTGATTTACGGCCTCGATACCACCGTCAAGGTGACGCTCGACATGATGATCGCGCATGGCGCGGCGGTGGTGCGCGGCTCCTATCATTCGGTCGTCGTCGTCGATCTGCCGTTCGGCAGCTATGAAGCCTCACCGCAAGCCGCCTTTGAAAGCGCGGCGCGGGTGATGAAGGAAACCGGCGCAGCGGCGGTGAAGCTGGAGGGCGGCACCGCCATGGCCGAAACCATCAGCTTTCTTTCGCGGCGCGGCATCCCGGTGATGGCGCATGTCGGGCTGACGCCGCAGGCGGTCAACGCGCTCGGCGGCTATGGCGCCCGCGGCCGCAGCGAGGCGGAAGCCGCGACCATCCTCGCCGATGCCGTGGCGGTGGCCGAAGCAGGTGCCTTTGCCCTGGTCGTGGAAGGTGTTGTCGAGCCGCTGGCCCGTCGGATCACCGAGACTGTGGCGTGCCCGACGATCGGCATCGGCGCGTCGCCTGCCTGCGATGGCCAGGTGCTGGTGGTCGACGACATGCTCGGCATGTTCGAGCGGGTGCCGCGCTTTGTCGAACGCTTCGACGATCTGGCGGTGCGGATTGACTCGGCGGCGGCGACCTATGCCACAGCGGTGCGCGAGCGACAGTTCCCGAGCGAGAAGCAGCTTTACCGCTGATGCAGGGGAGCGCTTTTCGTTAGCGTTTGTCGTGGTCTGGCTGCCCGCGACCCCGGGGAACGCCTGTCGTACGTCGTGCCATCAAAATTCTTGCCAAACAAATCAGCCTGGGCGCATGATGAGCGTCTTTCGACAAGCACCGCTGCTGACTATTCACTGATTGCCGTCATATGAAAATATCCTGGGGTTGAGTGTTATGGGTATTGTTGCAACATGCGTCACTATTGCGGAAATATTGGCGAGTTCCCCGGTCGAAACGGAAATCACCTTGACCGGAGATTGCCCAAGTATTTCCATAGAGCGCGTTTTCAGTCCGCCGATCACAATAGATGCAAGTCAGGCCGTCGTGCATGGCCTGCGCATTGTTGGCGGCGGCGGCATAAACTGGCTTGGCGGTACGTTGGAATCCCAGGATGGTGAAGCCATGCCTGGACCGCGCGGTTACGGTGCGCTGGTGAAAGACGCAGAAAATGTCACCATCGATGGCGTTCGATTTATCAATACAAACAAAGCCTTGATCGTTGATAAATCCGTAAATTTCATTGTTAGAAATAGCCGATTTGAAATTGGTGGTGACGCCGTTGTCGCAAATGGTGGGTCCAATCTGGAATTTTCCAACAATACCGTGGTCCAGGTATCGATGAAGGAAACGGAATGTCTGCAGCCTGAAAAAACGGCGTACGGCCTGTCCAGAAAAGTGTGCGAAGCGCAGGGCGGTGTCTGGACCGACGGTTGGCACCAGGATGCCTTTCAGTTTCGGGATGGGATCAACGGGTTGAAGATCGTCGGAAATGTTGTGCGCAATACCCAGCAAGGCATTGGCCAAATGGACGCCAGCAACGACGCCCCCGTGACTGACGTGCTGATCGACGGCAATGATGTTGAAATTACAGGTTTGCACTCGATCACCATGAATGAGGCGAGCAATGTTCGGATCAGCAACAATCGCGTGCGCCAGATGACAGGCAAACGGACCGTGATCCGCGCCGGCGCCGACGCGACAGTTTGCGGCAATGACGTTCAGCAGTCCGGTGATCCCGGTTCGTCACGCTGCAAGTGATTGGCGCCGATCGCGCCTTTTGCTGACGATCAACCGCCTGGCGCGACCGCGCCGGCAGCGGTTTAAGTGCGGCAGCGTTTCAGAAACACCTTTATCTCTGGGCAGTCATCGGGCATTCAGCCGGGCAATTGCACCCTTTGCGCAATGGGCCAATCCGCGGGTTGGCCCGCGCCAGCCTGGAGCTTGCCGACCTTGGCCGTGACCCCGATTGATAACGACGAAGCCTTTCTGCGCGAAGTCGACGAAGGCGTGCGCCGCGATCAGGTGCTGTCGCTGTGGCAGCGCTATGGCAAGATCGGCATTGCCATTGTCGTGCTGGGCCTTGCCGCGCTGGCGGGTTTCCTGTGGTGGCGTGAACAGGGCACCGTCAAGGCCGGCGTCACCGGCGAGGAATTTTCGCGTGCGACGGAACAGCTCGATGTCGGCGAAGGCGCCAAGGCGCGGCCGACGCTGGAGCGCATCGCCAAGGACGGCCCCGGCGGCTATGCGCCGCTGGCACAGATGGTTCTGGCGTCCGATGCGGTGGCGGCCGGCGACAACGCCCGCGCCATCAAGCTGCTCGACGCCATTGCCGCCGATGCCAAGGCGCCGCAGCCGCTGCGCGATGTCGCCCTCATCAAATCCGTCCGCCTCGGTTTCGATGCCCAGCCGCCGGCCAAGGTCATCGAACGCCTGAAGCCGCTGGTCGTCCCCGGCGCGCCGTGGTTCAGCATCGCTGCCGAAATGACGGCATTGGCGCATCTCAAGGCCGGCAATCCCGAAGCGGCCAAGCCGCTGCTGACCGCGATTGTCATCGATACGAACAATTCGCCCGGCCTGCGCGGTCGTGCGGCGCAACTGGCGCTGTCGCTCGGCGTTGATGAACGCACGCTCAAATTGCAGCCGGGTCAGGCCAATGGCGCTGCCGCGGAACCGGCGCCGGCGCAACCGGCCGCTGCACCCCCCGCACCATAGGGACTGTTGTTTTGAAACACCCATCACCCGCTTTTGCCGTCATCATCGCGCTCGCGTTGGGCGTGTCCGGCTGCGGCGTCTTCAAAAAGACTCAGCCCAAGTCGTTGACCACGGGCGAGCGCATTCCGGTGCTCAATTTCGAAGCCAAGGCGCAGGCCGAGCCCGAGCTCGCCGAAATGGCGGTCGTGCTGCCGCTGGCGGACCCGAATCCGGAATGGGGTCAGCCGGGCGGCTCTGCGTCCAAATCCAACGGCCATCCGGCGCTCCCGGAAAAAATCAGCCCAGCGTGGAGTGTCTCGATCGGCCAGGGCAGCACCGGGACGCGGCGCCTCAACGCCGGGCCGGTCGTGTCGGGTGGCCGCGTGTTCACGATGGACACGGCGGGCGATGTCCGCGCCTTTGACGCCAAGACCGGCAGCAGCGTCTGGCAGGCGCGCATCTCATTGCCGAAGCGCAACAGCAATGCCGCCTTTGGCGGCGGCGTTTCGGTCGCCGATGGCCGGGTTTTCGCCACCACCGGCTATGGCATTGCCGCCGCTTTCGACGCTGGCACCGGCAAGGAATTGTGGCGCCAGTCGCTCGGCGAGCCGTTGCGCGGCGCCCCCAGCGTCTATGGCAATCGCGTCTATGTGCTGACCATTGACAACCAGTTGTTCGCGCTCAACGCCGAAACCGGTGAAACGGTGTGGAACGTCAGTGGCACCGTCGAAGTCGCCGGCCTGCTCGGTGCCGCGGCGCCGGCGGTGGCGCAGGATACGGTCGTCGTCGGTTTTTCGAGTGGCGAGTTGAA
>JAAFIT010000157.1 GCA_013298745.1 Sphingomonadales bacterium | reverse complement strand
ATCCTCCGCAAGGTTGGCGAGCAGCGAGAACAGCAGGAAACCGCGGACGAAGCGCAGCGTGTCGCCAAGGTCGAGCTGGCTGAGCCGGTCGCTGAGAGCGGCCACGGCGGCGGCATCGGGGGTGCGGTGCGCTGCAACCGACGCCTGGCGAATGCCTTCGATGGCATCGAACACCGCCGCCCCGTCCTGGGTGCGAATGACATCGCCGAGCAAGCGCCCCAGATAACGGACATCGGCGCGGGTGGCGGTGGTCATCGGTGCAGCCTTTGATATTGTGCGATGCACCATAGGCGGCAATTTGTTTCGGGCAAAGCCCGATGATGACGCTGTCAGCTCGCTTTCGCGGTCATTTGCGCCAGCATCTCGCCCATCATCTGATGCACCATCTGGATCGCCTTCAGCGGCCGCACCATCACCTTGAAATTGACGATCATGCCGTTGATGACATTTTCGAATTCCAGGATGGCGGTGTTCGGCCCGGTCCATTCGCCGACATATTTGAAGCCCGGACCACCGAGCACCTTGTCGGCGCTGGCGAGATATTTGTAGGTGATGTCACGGCCGCGCTGCGGGGTGTGCACCACCGGGCTTTCGAACACCACATCGGGATGCAGCATGTCGAGCAGCGCCGCATGGTCCTGCGACTTGATATAGGCGTGCCAGCGATCGAGCGGGGTCATGTGCGAGTCCTTGGCTGATTTTCCTAACGGTAACCGCGCGACAGCCCGTCGCCTAGCCTCGCAACTTTGATCGCCTGTCAGGCGGCAGCACGATCGGCGGCAATCCGGTCATAGGTGGCGAACAGATTGGCGAAATGCATGTCCATCGTCGGCACATCACCGGCCCCGGCCACCGCGCCGGCGCGCAAGGCCTCGCGCTGGGCAATCGCCGCGCCGATCGTCACCGCAACGCTCGCGGCATCGCCCGATTCATAGGCGAGGCCGGCGCCGGGAATCAGTTGATCAAAGGCGGCGCCTTCATCGGGAACGATGATCGGCAGGCCCGAGGCGCGCGCTTCGGCCATCACCATGCCGAAGGTTTCGGCGCCCGATCCGGCGATCAGCAGATCGGCGCTGGCATAAAGCCGGGCGATTTCCTGCCGGTCGCTGATCGGCGCCAGCAGCTGGATATGCGGGTTCTCGCCAATGGCGCGCACCACCGCTGCCTTGCCTTGCCCGACCCCGACGATGACCATGCCGAGCGGGCGGCTGTAGCCCGCCGCTGTGGCGCCGGCGATCAGCATGGGCCAGCGCTTTTCGGCCGACAGTCGCCCGACGCCGAGCAGCAGCGTGGCGCTTTCGGGCATGCTGCACGCGTCGAGCAACTGCTGGCGCAACGCGGCATCGCGCAGTTCGGGCGAGAACAGCCGCGGCTCCACCCCCATCGGCAGGATCGCGGTGCGCTTCAACCCGCCATCGGCAAGGCGATTGGCATAGCTTGGCGATGCACAGATGACGATATCAAAGGCTTCGTCCAGGCGGCGCAGATGCCGCCAGAACCAATCAAAGCCGCGATCGATGGTGCGGCGGCTGACGATATTCTCCAGCCAGCGATAGGCGTGCGCCGACAGCGGATCGGCGTGCATCACCAGCGCCCGCGGCGCCTGGCCTGGCCATTCGGCGACAGCCGTGGCGCTGCCCCAGGGCGACGACGCTTCGATGAAATCCGGGGCCTCGGCATCGAGCGCCGCGTGGATGATCTCGTCGCTTTCGAAGTAGAAATAATTGCGATCGAGCGGAAACCGCGGCGACGGGATGGAGATCAGCCGCGAGGCGCCGAAATATTCGGTCGACGCCTCGGCGCCCGGAACGACAACGGTAAGCCGCTTGCCGAGCCGGTCGGCGATGGCGAGCTTGCGGCGGGTGTAGGTGCGAATGCCGCCGCCATCGGGTGAGTAGAGCGCCGAGATATCAACAATATGCACAACGGGCTATTTATCGACGGGCCCGAAACTGAACAAGCCGCGCCGATAATTGAGCCGCAGTGTTTCGGTTGTCAGCCCGGAGCCGGCCTTGAAGGTGACCGCTTCTGCCTTGGGCTTCGACAGGCCGAGCTTGGGGTTGTTGGAAAAGGCGATGCCATCGGTGGAAAGCCCGAACTTGCGGTTCGAATCGCGGTCATGCAGCAGGATCAGCGCATAATTGCCGGGGCCGGGCACGCGGATGCACAATTGCACCGGGCCTGACGGCGGCACCGCCATCTCGACGCGGCGGAACGGCTTGCCGGCCATGATCAGCACATTGTCATCGGCGAGGAAATCCTCCTCATTGGCCGGGTATAATTCGGCCTTGAGCTTGCCCTTGCGGTCCTTGAGGCCGGTGGCAAGCACCAGCACTGCAGGGCCCGCTTCGTTCGGGCGGCACTGCGCCTCCGCCTTGCCGAGATCGGGGGTGGAGGGGATGTAGCCTGGAGGCGACGCCGCCAGCAGTGGCGCTGGCAAAGCCAGCCCCAGCAGCACCGCAAACGCGCGCTTCACTTGCGCCGCCAGCCGTTGAGATCGCTGGCGACGAGGCCGAGGCCGACGAGGATATGGGTGCCGAGGATCAGGCTCGCCATCATCGTCATCAGCGCGCCGATCTGCACGTCATGGCCGATCAGGAACACCGCCAGCCCGGCAAAGACGATATCCTTGTTGGGCAGCAGCGGCAGGCGCGACAGCAGCAGCCGCAGCGCCGACAGCAGCAGCCACCATTGCATGCCGACTTCGGGCAACACGAGGTGCCAGGCGAGCGCGTTGAAGCCGGTGGTCAGCCCGATGCGCACCAGGTGCATGCCCGAAACGAAGCGCAGTTCGTTGGCCGGCAGGCTGAACAGCTTGCGGCGGAACAGCAGCATGGCGCTCGACGTGACCAGCACGACGGCGATGGAGGCGATGAAGGTTTCGGCATCGATGCCAAAACGCATGGTCGAGAGCAGAGGTGCCGCCAGTACCAGCATCACCAACGTCACGACATTGCCCATCAGCGCCGACAGGATGGCAACATCCTTGATCGCGCCGAAAGGGGCGGTCGTCATGCCGGTCCGGCGGCGCGCCCAGGTATAGAAATAGACTTCGCCGATATAGCCGAGCAGCAGTTCATTGCCGATCAGTTTCCTCAGCAGCGCGGCAAAGCCGTCCGCCGGGATCTTCCACAGCCGCCGGAAGATCAGCCAATCCATCAGCGGCGCCGAAAAATAGGCAGCAAGAAACGCCAGCCAGAAGCCCGGCGTGCGCGGCACCAGCGCGACCATTTCGGTGATGCTGACGCTGCGCACCTGCCAGAGCACGGCAACCAGAATGGCGACCGAGAAGGCGGCACCTGCCCACCAGGTCCAGCCGCGGTCGCTATGCGCCAACGGCGCTGGCGCGACGCCGGTCACGGACGACACAGGCGTCCGGTCAGTGCTGGCGGAGAGATTGTACAAGGGGCAGGGGTTCCACAGGTGCAACGATGGCAGGGCTGTTAGGCGACCAATATGGCATTTTAACGACCGTTCAGCCCTGCGGTTCCATCCCGCCGATAGTCGCCGACGCGTTGCGCCAGGATGAACAGCCGTGTGTCACACCGCGGCAGCGCGCCGAAAAAGCGCAGCATAAGCACCCGCCGCGCGTTCGACGGTGAAGCGGGCCATCGCTTCGGCCGCGGCTGCCCGTGCTTCGGGGGATAGCGGCGCCTGCGCTGCCATCGCAGCCGCGAGGGCCGCTGCATCCCCCACCGGCACCAGCCGGCCGAAATCGCCGACGAGGCTGGCCATCGAGACGCTGCAATCGGTGGACACCACCGGAAGCCCGGCCGCCAGCGCTTCGATAATCACCGCCGGCACGCCTTCGAAATCCGATGACATGACATAGACATCGCCCGCCGCGAGCACCGGCGCCGCGGCACCATGGCCGGGCAGCGCCAGCCGATCGGCGATGCCGAGGCTGGCAGCAAGCGCCTCTAGCCGTGGTCGCTCGGCGCCTTCACCCAGGATCGTCAACCGATCATCGCGACCAGCGATTTTGGCAAAGGCGTTGAGCAGCAGTGGCCAGTTCTTCTGCTTCGCCAGCCGCCCGATGCCGACATAGTGGCGGCCGGGGCCGCCACTCGGCTGCCGCGCCGCGCCGATGGCCGACAGCGCCGCCAGATCATGCGCCGCCAGCGCCGGATCATCGACGACATGGATGCGTTCATCGGGCATCTTCATGAACGCGGCGATTTCGGCGCGCATCGGCTCGGCAAGCCCGGTGGCATGCTCGATCATTCGTCCCTGGATGCGCAGCCAGCGGCGATAGCCCCAGCGGACCAGGGCTGACATATCGCGGCGCACCAGATCATTGGAAATCTTCAGCACAACTGGTGGACAGCGGCGTCCGAAGCGCAGCTTCATCATCACCGCAATGATCGCATAGGTGTTGCCGGCAGCGAAGATCACATCGGGGCGCAGCCGGCGGATATGGCCGGGCAGCGTCAGGATCATCCACAGACTTTCCCAGGATGCCGTGGGAAAGGGTTCCGGGGTGATGTGGAGCGGCACGCCGGCGGGGGCCTCACCGCGCATCGCGCCGCTGTCCCGCCCGATCACCAGTTGCACGTCCAGCCCCGGATCGCGGGCCCAGGCGCCACAAAGCCGCAGCGCCACCCGCTCCACCCCGCCGGGGGCGAAGCTGTGCAGCGGCACCATCACCGCCAGTGGCCGTGGCACGTCAGCCAAGGTCGGCATCGCGTGCAAGCCCTCGGTGGCGGCCATCGATGCGGATCGGATCAAGCTGTGGTGACGACAGACGGGCGCCGGGATTCGGGTCGGATGAGACTTTCAATCTGGTCACGTCCGCTGATCACGAACGGGCGTACGCGCTTCATCGTCTGTGTAGATGGCAAGATCAGTTTTCATCTGGGTTCGCAACGTGCTGAAGGCGGTGCGGATTTCAGCATCGCTGCTGTGTTGTCGATCAAGCACGTCCATCGCAGCGAGATAGTCCCTGAGTGCAGCACGCGACAGCACAAGGCCGGCACCCTTGTCGTAAAACGCGGTTCGAAACGCGTGGCGCAATTCAGACCGGGCGTCCTCGGTCAGCGGCGTTGCCGCTCGCATGCTCAGCGGCGCCATGCATTGCCAGATGGCCGTATAGGCCGGGAAGCGCGCCTCGGCGATCTTCAGCCGCGCCTGAAGATCCTGATCGATAACGCCGCGCTGTCGAGCGACCCAAAGCGTCACCAGCGCGGTGACAAGACCGGTAAACAGCGCGACCACGGCAGCCACCAGGGCAGCGATGATTGTTGCATCCATGGGGGCAAACTCCAACACTGCCTGATCTATTGGCAACACTATCGTCTGTGAAGCCAAAACGCGCGGCCTTCCGCCGCCGCTGTTGTAATCAGATCGATCCGCGCGCCACCAGCGCCAGCACCTCGGCAGCGCGGGATTTGTGGCAGATCAACAGGTCGGGCAGCAAGGGATCGGCGCGGTTGTAAACCAGCGGTGACCCGTCGACGCGGCTGGCGTGCAGCCCGGCGGCGAGCGCCACGGCGGCCGGCGCGCAATTGTCCCATTCATATTGGCCGCCGGTGTGGAGATAGATATCCGCCTCGCCACGCAGCACCGCCATCGCCTTGGCGCCGGCGCTGCCCATCGGCACCAGTTCGGCGCCCAGCGCCTTGGCGACGGCGAGCGCTTCGGCGGCGGGGCGGGTGCGGCTGACCAGCATCCGCAGCGGGCGGCTTTCGGGCGCCAGCGCGGGCGGATTGGCGGTGCAGAAACACGCCTGCATCGCCGGCAGCGCCACCGCGCCCTCGCTGGCGACGCCGTCGATGGCGAGGCCGACATGCACCGCCCAATCGTCGCGGCGCTCGCCATATTCGCGGGTGCCGTCGAGCGGGTCGATGATCCAGATGCGCCTGGCCTTGAGCCGTGCCGGATCGGCGGCTTCCTCCTCGGACAGGATCGCATCATCGGGCCGCGCGAGGCGCAGGGCGTCCAGAATCAGGCGATTGGCGGCGCGGTCGCCCTCGTCGCCAAGCGCCTTGGCACTGGCGCCTTCGTCATCACGGATGCGCAGCAGCAATTGTCCGGCGAGCGTTGCCAGGCGCCTTGCCAGCGCCGCGTCGGTTTCGTGCATCAAATGTCCTGCCCCAGCAGCCGCGCGACGATCATGTCGGCGGCAGCTTCGGCGGTCATCGCGCTGGTGTCCACCCGGATTTCGGGGTTTTCGGGGGGTTCATAGGGCGAATCGATGCCGGTGAAGTTCTTCAACTGCCCGGCGCGGGCCTTCTTATACAGGC
>JAAFIT010000156.1 GCA_013298745.1 Sphingomonadales bacterium | reverse complement strand
CGATCTGCTCGGCATCGTACTCACGCATGGCCATGAAGATCACATCGGCGCCATCCCCTATCTCGCCAATGATCTCGGCGTGCCGCTTTATGCGACGCCGTTCACCGCCGGCCTCATCGCCAAGAAGCTGGAGGAGGAAGGCATCGCCAAGGAGGTCAAGCTCAACATCATCCCGATGGGCGGCGAACTGACGCTCGGCGATTTCCACTTCAAATATGTCGCGCTGGCGCACTCGATTCCCGAAGGCAATGCGCTCGTCATCGACACGCCCTATGGCCGGATTTTCCACACCGGCGACTGGAAGCTCGACGATGGCCCGCTGCTCGGCACCCCGGCGACCGCCGAAGAACTGACTGCGATCGGTGATTCCGGCGTGCTGGCGCTGATCGGCGATTCGACCAATGTCTTCAACACCGAAGCCTCGGGCAGCGAAACCGATGTCCGCGAAGGCCTGTTGAAGGTCATCAAGAGCCGCAAGACCGGGCGTGTCGTCGTCACCACCTTCGCGTCGAACGCGGCACGCCTGGCGACGCTTGGCTGGGTCGCCAAGGAAACCGGGCGCCAACTGGTGCTCGCCGGCCGCTCGATGGATCGCATCACCGAAGTCGCCAAGGCGTCGGGCTATCTGAAGGACATGCCACCACTGCTGTCGTGGAACGACGCCGCGCGTGCCGATCCGTCGAAGCTGCTGATCCTGTGCACCGGCGCCCAGGGTGAACCAATGGCGGCGCTCAGCCGCATCGCCGATGGCTCCCACCCGGCCTTGAAGCTCGAACCCGGCGATCTCGTTGTCTATTCGTCGAAGCAGATTCCCGGCAACGAGCTTGCCATTGGCCGCGTCCAGAATGCGCTGGCAACCCGCGGTATCGAGGTCATCACCGAGAAGCAGGCGCACGTCCATGTTTCGGGCCACCCTGGTCAGCCCGAACTCGAAGCCATGTACGAATGGATCCGCCCGGAAATCGCCATTCCGGTGCACGGTGAGCGTCGCCACATGGAGGCCCATGCCCGGCTGGCGCTGGCGAATGGTGTGCCGCGCGCCATGGTTCCGATCAACGGCAGCGCCATTCGCCTCGCGCCCAATGGCCCGAAGCTGCTTGGCCACGAACTCGCCGGGCGGCTGGTACTCGATGGCGATGTTATCCTGCCGGCCAATGGCGCGACGATCGTCGAACGCCGCCGTTTGATGATGAATGGCTATATGGGCGTCACGGTCGTGCTCGGCCGCGATGGGCGACTTGCGGCCACACCGGTCGTCAACATTCAGGGCGTGCCGGTGGAAGAGGACAAGGCGGATTTCCTTGACGAATGCGCCGATGCCGCCGCTGCCGCGGTTAAAAAGGCCGATAGCAAGAATTCCGACAAGTTCGCCGAAGCCATCCGGGTCGCGGTACGCCGCGTCGCACGCGAATGGACGGGCAAGAAGCCGGTGACCGAAGTTCAGGTCGTGCAGCTGTAGGCTGTGAACTCATAAATGGCTGGGGTCGTGACGATGGGGATTTTGCTTTCTGGCGAGGAGTTAGGCGGGCGCGATGCAGCGCATCGCAACCCCAAAGAACCTTGGCTCAGCGACGCGGCCAGAAAGCAAAAGCCCCATCGCCGCTGCGCGGTCGCCCGGAGAGGCGTTCTGGCGGCCCCGTGCCCGCTCGCCGGGGGCGTGCACGCCCGCCTTCGCGTGCCCGATACCGCCAGAACGCCTCTCCGGGCGAACCCGACCCCAGCCATTTATGAGGTCACGGCCTAGCCATGAAGCCCGCCTCGGCCATCGCCATCTATCTGTTGTTCTGGGTGCTCACCCTGTTCGCCGTGCTGCCCTTTGGGGTACGCACGGCGGATGAAGCCGGGCAGGAAGCCGTGCCGGGACAGGCGGATTCGGCGCCGCACAATCCGATGCTGGTCAAGAAGATGATGTGGACAACGCTGGTTTCGACAGCGCTGTTTGCGCTGTTCTACGCCAATTACAGCTTCGGCTGGATCGGGCTGGAGGACGTTCCCGGCTGGCGGACATCCGGCCCTTACAAGCCGGCCTGACGCACCGCGGCGACAAAGGCATTCAGCTTGGCGGAGTCGAGCGCGCCATTGCTGCGAATACCCGAGCACACATCGACACCGAACGGCCGCACCTGTGCGATTGCGGCGGTGACATTTCCGGCGTTGAGCCCGCCGGCAAGGAACACCGGTCGCGGGCTGGCGACGACGAAGCGCGCGCTGATTGCCCAGTCATGGGTCTCGCCAGTGCCGCCCAACGTCGGGATGGCAGCGCCAGGCCGCCCTGAATCGAGCAGAAAGGCATGGACGTGCGGCGAATAGGCGTCGATCCGCGCCAAGGCATCGTCGCCTTCGACATGGATGACCTGTACACGGCGAACCTGTGGCAACAGCCGCGCCAGGCGTGCCGATTCCACCGGGCTTATATGGCTGACGATCTGCACCACCGGCGCACCAGTGCGCTGCACATGATCGGCGATTGCGTCGGCCGTGGTCTCGCTGGTCAGCAGAAACGCCGCGATCGGCGGCGGAACAGCCAAAGCAATTTCGGCAATCAAGCCATCGGCGATCGGACCGGGCCCCGACGGCATCTGCCCCACCAGACCCACCGCATCAACGTCTGCTGCGACGGCCATCTGCATCTCGGCAATCGACGCCATGCAGCAGGCCTTGATGCGCGTCATTGCAGCCGGTCGGTTGCCTGTGCCAGCGCCACGTAAAGCTTGCCTTGATCGGATGACAGGAGTGCCAGCGCCAGATTGCGGCCCTCGCGCTCGGGCATCACCCGGGCGATCAGCGCTTCGAACTCGCCGATGAAGCGCGTTCCGGCCTCTCGGAAGCCGCTGTCCGACTGCCACAGTTTGCTGATGCTGCGCGCCATATCGGCGTCGACAAGCCGCACGGCACGGCGAATGAACATGCCGCGCTCGCCGCCAAGCCATTTGCTCCACGCCGCTTCATCGATATCGCCGCCGACAAGCCGGGCAATGTCGATGGCGGCGGCGTCCATCGAAGCCAGCAGCGACGCCGACCGCGCCGCGATATCGGCACGCAACTTTGTGTCCTGACTGTCCTCGGCACTGGTCAGCCGGCTTTCGACGGTGGCGATGGTACCGGTCAGCGCCAGCATCCGCTGGGTGATCCGTTCTGCCGCGGCTTGTGCGGCGTCGGCCGCCTTTGCGTTGGTAGCGCTCACCTCGGCCAGCGCGGCGCGGATCGGCGCTGCGAAGGCCGTTTCGGCCCGTTCCTGACCTGCGGCTTCCAGCGCAGCTTCGGCTTCGGCGACGACGCCAGCAAGCGTCGTCCGCATCGTGCCGGCGGTCTGGCTGGCGACGTCGCGGACCCGGCCGAAGACTTCGATCAGCTCTGAAGCGGCGGCCAGCGCTGTGCTGCCGGCCTGGGTCTCGATGCCGCCAAGCGTTTCGCGCGCCGCTGCCAGTCGCTCGCCAGCGTCGGTGATGGTTGAAAGGCTGGCGGCGAGCGGTGCCGTCAGGGCATCGGCACCTTCGTGGAGCGCTTCCAAATCGCTGATCAGGCTGGCAACACGCGGCTCGGCAGCGGGCAGTGCGCCATCGAGCGCCGCGAGTGCCGCTGTGGTTGCGCCGGTGAGCCGTTGGATCTGGCCGGCAACCTCGGCAACCGCCCCGTGCGTGTTGGCAATCGGCGCTGCAAGGTCGTGCACCGCGTCGCGCGCCGTGATCATCGCCGCTGCGACAGCATCGAGCTCGATCTTGCCGGTATTCGCCGAGGCGGCAAGCTTGGCATCCAGTGTGTCAAAGCCGCGCTCAAGCTGTTCGATGAAGATGCGGTAGCGCTTGGTTTGCAAATCAATCGCGGTTTCGATCCGGGCCGATGCCGCCTCAAGGATGGCAATCTGTTCGGCGGCATCCTTGGCGGCAGTGGTGCCGATACCGGCAAGCTCGATCCGCGCTGTGGCGAGACTGGCATTAAGCGACGCCGCCTGGGCGTCGAGCGCTTCGCGGCTGGCAGCGGTGGCAGCAGCGGTATCTTGCAGCATGGCGGCACTGGCGGCGCCAAGCGCGGCGACCGGGGGGCCAAGCGCGGCTGTTGCAGCTTCAGCGGCAGCCGTGATGGCGCTGACATGGCCGGTGGCAGAGGCTGCAGCGCTGTTGGTGGCGGCGCTGATCTCGCTGGCGCGCGTCCACAGGCTGGCGAGCAGTGCTTCGGCTTCGGCAATCTGGCGCTGCAAATCGCCGCCGGCGCTGTCGAGCAGGCTCTGCATCGCCTCGGCCTGCGCAACAGCCGCGGGCAGGGCAGCGGTTAGTTTGCTGCTGGCATCATTGGCAGCCGTCGCAGCGGCGGTGATCGCGCTGCTACCGGCGTCAAGCCGGGCAGCACTGGCGGCGAGCGCCTTGTCGTGGGCGTTGACCGCTTTGGTGATGCCGCCAAGTTGATCGACCAGTGCCGCCACCCGCGCTTCGACGCCGGCGAGAAGTGCATCGGCTTCGGCGATGCGGTTGTCGGTGGTCCAGGCGGTATCGGCGAGCAGCGCCATGCGGGCGTCTTCGGCGCGGCGACTGTCGACGAGCCGGAGTGCCACCAGCGCCAGCACAGCCACTGGCGCCGCCAGCGCCAGCGCGATGCCGCCGGCGATCACCAGCCTTGGCGGGAATACCCCCGGCAGGCGCAGTGCCGCGACCATGGCCCCCGCCAGCGCCAGCCACGCCAGCGCGGCACCGCCGGCAATCCAATAGTGCCAGTTCGGGCGCGTCATGCGATGCTCGCCTCGGCCCGGCGCAGTGCCGCGGCGAGTAGCAAAGCTGCGCCCGACAGGACTGCGATTTCCCAATACCAGTAGAGTTTCGGGTTCCCGGCCAGGCAGGCGATAGCGATGGCGATGGTGCGATTGTTGGCAGAGAGCAGGCTCAGCCGACGCAGATGCGGTGCCGTGGCATCGAGATAGGCATCGAGCCGCGAAGGGCTGGCCGCCAGTTTTGCATCGATGGCTTTGGCCCCGCTGCCAAGGCGTTCTTCGACGCCATTGTAGAGCCGTTCGCCCCAGAAACGCGCCGGTGGGCGCGGTTGGACATGGAAAATCCCCTTGGCACGCCGTTTCCAGGCTTCGCGTTCGCCTTCATACCAGGCCGACTGCAGCGCGTGGCACAGGCCCGAGGCGATCGCGAGGGCCAGCACCGGCTGCCAATCTTCAAAGCTGAAGACGATCGGCAGCAGCACCAGGAAGAACACCATATAATCGCACAGGCCATCGATCAGGCGGCCGAGCGGGCTGGCCTTGCCGCTGGCGCGCGCCAGCTTGCCATCGAGTCCGTCCATGACATGCCAGGCGACCATCAGTGTGAAGCCGGCGAGGACGGCAAGCGGGTTCTGCCAATGCGCGTAACAATAGCCGGCGAGCGCGCCAAACCCCATGCCGGCGAACGACACGGTGTTGGGGTGAATGCCAAGGCGGAGCGCCGGACCGAGCAGCCGATCGGATAGCGGATGCACCAGCCACAAGTTGCTGGGGTCCTCGATCATCGCCGGGCGGGCGGTCTGGGCGGCGGCAAGTGTCACGCCACAGCGCTAACCGTTCCGTCCGGGCCTTGGCAAGCGATGCTGGCTTTCGCTGCATCCGATGCTGTGTGAAATTGTTGCCGGCGGGTCACAGCCTGCCGCATTTTCGCAAGGGCTGGGCAAAGTGTCGGCGAACGCTTTGTTCCGGTAAGAATGGGATTTTCCGGCATTTTCGGCCTGCTTGGCAATGATTGTGACAAACAGATTGCCGCAAACAGACCCCGGAGTTGCGACAGCTTCTTGCTCCAGCGGCAACTGTCGTCTAACTGCAACATATCTAACCGGAGAAGCGGCTGCAGAATCGCGTCGCTCGCAGAGGAACCTGTCCACATGTCGTCCATTCCCGTTGCCATCGTTGGCGTTGGCAATTGCGCATCATCGCTCGTTCAGGGGCTCTATCATTATGCCAATGGCGGCTCGAATGACGAGCAGGGCCTGATGCACTGGGACCTTGCCGGCTATCGCCCCAAGGATATCGAAATCGTCGCCGCCTGGGACGTCGATGCACGCAAGGTCGGCCGTGACGTGTCGGAAGCGATTTTTGCCAAGCCGAACTGCACCGCCGTGTTCTGCGATCATGTCGGCATGACCGGCGCCAAGGTTTCGATGGGCCGCATCCTCGATGGCGTGTCCGATCACATGAACGCCTATCATGAAGATCGCCGCTTCGTCGTTGCCGACGCGCCGCAAGCCACCAAGGCCTCGGTGGTTGAAGAATTGAAGCGTTCGGGCGCTCAGGTGATGACCAATTACCTGC
>JAAFIT010000155.1 GCA_013298745.1 Sphingomonadales bacterium | reverse complement strand
TGCGCTTGCCGTGCATCCGGCCGGACAGCACCCGGCCGATGGTGACAATCGCCACGATCATCACAACCATTTCAAAGGGATTCATCGCAGGGACTCTCGGGCTGGTGGTTGCGAGGGCAAAAGTTAGTTGAGCGCTTTGGTGGCGAGCGCATCGATTTCGGAGGCGAGGCGCCGGCCCGGATCGGTGGCGATGCGCTCAAGCACCTCCAGCCGGTCCTTGACGCTGCCGAGTTCGGCACGAAGCTGGGCATTTTCCTGCGCAAGCAGCTTCACCCGCTCCATCGCCTCGTTGCTCAGTTGCGGGAACATCGGCTTGCCCCAGCTGTTTTCGAGCGGATAGCCGTTCTTGACGCGCAGCCAGGTGGTGAAGACCCAGGCGAAGGTGCCCATGAAGATGGCGCTGACACCGACGGGCGCGATCGCCTGGATCAGTTCGGGGTTAAGGGCCATAGTGTAATCCTCAGTTGATCTTGTCGGTTGCGGGCGGCGTGTCGCGCAGGCTTTCGATCTGCGCGGTCAGCCCTTCGTTGCGGTCGGTGACGATGCGGTTGAGCACCGCGACATGCGCCTCCAGCCGTTCGATCTTGGCGGCATATTGCGCCGCCTGTTCGCCGGCAGTGCGGGCGGCAATCTCGAGCTGCTTTTCCTTCAGGTCGGCCCAGCGGCGAAAGCCGGTCAGCGCGATGCCGAATACCGGGATCGACAGGGCCAGGATGGGAATAAGAGCAAAAACAGCGTCGCTCATGACAAATCTCCGTGGGTCGCGCGGTTCAGTCGCGCAGCTTGTCGATTTCGGCGGTCAGTCGCGCCGGGGCGTCGGTGGCGATGCGTTCGAGCACCGCCATGCGCTCTTCCAGCCGGCCGACCTTGCCGCGCAGCATCTGGTTCTCGCGTTCCAGGATGTCGTTCTGGCGCTTCATCTCGGTGTCGTTCTTGTTCACCGTGCCGCCCCATTCGCCTTCCAGCGGATAGCCGTGCTTGGCGCGGATGGCGGTGGTGATGATCCATCCGATGAAGCTCATCGCGATGATGGCGAGGACAAAGGCGGGTCCGCCAAAGCTCATGGTCGTTCTCCCCCGGCCCTGCGTTAGCGCAGCTGCTCGATTTCGTTGGAAAGCCGGCTGTTCGACGAGGTCATATAGGCCTCGAGATCGCGCAGGCGGCGGTCGGATTCGCGGAACGAGGCGTGGACATCGCGCACCGTGCGCTGCGGCGCGACCCGGACATTCTTCCAGAAGCGGCGCTCTTCCTCGCTCTCGTTATAGAGCATCGTCGGCTTGGGATCGGCGATGAAGCCGGCGGCGAGATAGACGAAGGGCAGGAAGCCGACGCCCATCACCGTCGCGGCAACCGCGCCGATGCGGACCCAGGTGGCATCCCAGCCGAAGTAATCGGCGATGCCGGCGCAAACCCCCATCAGGCGCTTGTTGCGCTTGTCGAGGTAGAAGCGGGTGCGACGAACGCTCATGAAAAATGTCCCTGTTGAGGTGGTTCAGGCGGTCTGGCTGTCGGCGACGAGACCGATGACCAGATAGATGAGGACGGGCGAGCCGAAGCCGAGCAGCGAGGCGGCGACAAAGCCGACGCGGATCCAGACGGTTTCGATACCCGTGTAGTTGGCGAGCCCGGCGCAGACGCCCATCAGCTTGCCGTTGGTCTTGTCGAGCCGGAAGGGGGAGTTGAAAGCCATCGAAATGTTCCTTTCCATCAAGCCGGCGTCACGCGTTTCAGCGGATCTGCCGGCGTTCTTCACGCTCGAAACGTTCGAGCCGTTCGGCGGAAAGATCGGACAATTTGCCGTCCTTCCAGTTGGGGTTGTCGGCGGCGACGATGCGTTCGACCGAGTCGAGCCGGGCATCGAGCCTGCGGGCCATTTCGTGCAGATCATCGAGGAGAACCTCGTCCTGCGGAGAAATGCCCCGGCCCGATTTCCACTTCGTCAGATAGTGGAGGACCAGCCACGGCAGGCCGATGAACAGCATGCCGACGACGCCGATGGGAACGAGAATGTCTTCCATCGTCTCAGCCTTCCAACTTGCCGAGACGCGCCTTCATGGCGGCGAGCTCGGCGTTGACATCATCATCGGCCGACAGTTCGGCGAATTCATCGGCGAGGCTGCGCGCCGGACCGCCCAGGCCAAGCGCATCGGCGCGGCCTTCGGCCAGATCGGCACGGCGTTCCATCACCTCGAAGCGGGCAAAGGCTTCATCGACGCGCGGGCCCTTGATCATCTCGCGCATCTTCGAACGCTGGGTGGCGCTTTCGATGCGGTTGAGGATGGTGTTCTGGCGGTTGCGCGCTTCGCGCAGCTTGGCTTCCAGCTTGGCGATATCCGCCTCGTTGAGCGCCAGGCTGTCATCGAGCGTCGCGATTTCCGCCTTGGTCTGGTCGACAAACGTCTTGGCCTTGCCCTTTTCGATCAGCGCGGCCTTTGCGAGGTCCTCACGGCCCTTCGACAAAGCGAGCTCGGCCTTTTCGCCCCAGCTCAGCTGGGCGGCTTCGGCACGGATGACGGCGCGGCGCATCTCCTTTTGATCGGCGATGGTGCGCGCGGCACTGGCGCGAACTTCGACCAGCGTTTCTTCCATCTCCATGATGATCATGCGGATCATCTTGGCCGGGTCTTCGGCCCGATCGAGAAGGTCGGTGACGTTGGCGGCGATGATATCGCGGGTTCGCGAGAAAATGCCCATGGGTTTGATCTCCAGAAGGTTCGAATGAGGGGCCGGAGGGGGAGCAAAGGGGAGGGGGCGACCCGTGAGCCCGGCCCCTCCGGCCATCGTCACGAGCGCGTTAGGCACCGGCGACGATATTCGATTGTGCGTCTGCCGTCACCACTGCCGTTGTGCCGTTGTTGGCGACAACAGGCCGGGCCGGCGGCCGCTGCGATCAAGGTGGTGCCCAGCACGAACGCGGCCACCAGGCCGGTCAGGTTGCGGGCGAATTCGGAAGCGTTGAAAAACTTGGTCATGGTCTGTCTCCTGTTGGTGGGCGTTGCAGCGATTGCCGCTCGGCCTCATGCCAACAGCAATGCACGAGCCGTGCCAAGTGGATTGGCACGGTTAACTGATTGAAACTGCTGGAAGCACAAAGTTTTCCAAGCTGAACGCCACATGAAGGATTGCCAATTCTTGGGAAATCACACTAACTTGCAGCATGGCAAAACCCGCCGCCCTTATCGGCTCGTCGTCGATCTTCCTCGATGCCGTCGAACGCGCCTCCGCCGCCGCGGCGCTCAACCGCCCGGTGCTGGTCATCGGCGAACGCGGCACCGGCAAGGAACTGATCGCCGAACGCCTCCACCGCCTCTCCCCGCGCTGGGGCGCGCCGCTGATCTCGATCAACTGCGCAGCACTTCCTGAAAACCTCATCGATGCCGAACTCTTCGGTTATGAAGCCGGCGCCTTCACCGGCGCGCAACGAGCAAGGGCAGGCCGCTTCGAGGATGCCGATGGCGGCACGCTCTTCCTCGATGAAATCGCCACGCTTTCACCCGCCGCCCAGGAGCGCCTGCTCCGCGTCGTCGAATATGGCGAACTCACCCGCATCGGCTCCAACCGCGCCATCAGCGTCGATGTCCGCCTCGTTGGCGCCACCAACGAGGATTTGCCGCGCCTCGTCGAAAAAGGCCGCTTCCGCGCCGATCTGCTCGACAGGTTGAGCTTTGAAGTCATCACCCTGCCACCCTTGCGCGAACGCGCCGAGGATATCGAGGCGCTGGCCCTGCACTTCGCCCGCCGCATGGCCGCCGAACTCGGCTGGGCGCGCTTCCCTGGCTTCTCCGCCAAGGCCAAGGCGCTGCTCGACTCCCATGCCTGGCACGGCAATGTCCGTGAACTCAAGAACGTCGTCGAACGCTCGCTCTATCGCTGGGCCGACGCCGAAACGCCCGTCGGCCGCATCATCCTCGATCCCTTCGAATCGCCCTGGCGCCCGGCGGCCCTGCCCGGCACCGCCGCCGCCATCGCCGACGCCGCGCCCGCCGCATCCGAGGACCGCCCACCCATCGATCCCGCCGCCGAAGCCGCCGCCCTCCCCGCCCCGGCCCTCACCAGCGTCAGCGACCTGCGCGCCGCCGTCCACGCCTATGAACGCAGCATCCTCATCGCCGCCCTCGAACGCTGCCGCCACAACCAGCGCCGGACAGCGAGCGCGCTGGCGTTGAGCTATGACCAGTTGCGGTACGCGCTGAAACGGCACGGGATGTTGAATATCGGGGAATAACCTCGCCAGACCAGCTTGATCAGTACCTTTATTCTTACGGGCCAATGGTCAGTTCCCAATGGGAAGCACTGAAGGAGAAACTATCGGTTCCGGCAGAGCCGACCCGTTTGATCGACTACGGATGCGGCCAAGGGCTCGCAGGCCTGCTGCTTTATGACAGATTTGGGCAAGCGTTTCCTTCCGCTTTATCTCAGGTCGTTCTGATCGAGCCCTCGGCTGTAGCGCTGGTTCGCGCCGAGGCGGTTTATCGAGCGATTGCGCCTCGTGCGGACACCGTCTGCATCAACAAGCAGTTCGACGATATCGGCTCCACCGATTTCGAGAATAACGCGGAACACCCGATCCTCCACGTCTTCTCAAACGTGTTGGATATCGCGGGTTTCAATCATTTCCAGCTATTCGGAAATGCTCTATCGATGGGCAAGCATTTCATCTTCGCAATCAGTCCGGATCGAGATTTCGACGGTGGGACAAGCCGCCTCCGTGATCTCGAAGCCTTGTTCAAGAATCCAGAATTTTCAGCTAGTTTCGCAGATGTCGAATCCGAACTGACGACATTCAAATGTGGCGACAAAGAGCAGTATCCTGCCGTGTCCTGGCTTGCTAAGTTCGAGGTGGTGCATGGTTGACCTGTTTGACCGCTCGAATGCCGTATCCCTTCCGTTTCCCGTTCTAACGGACGTGGGATTTCGGGTGGCTCCCAACCCGGAGTGGAACGGCTTCGACATTACCGTGCCACACGGCCAGATTTTTTATGCCGAAAACTTTTTCAAGCGTTCCGTCAGTGACCGCACGTTGGAATACCTGCAAGAGAATGACTTGATTGACTGGAGAACGGCGAACTGGCGGGACATCGGACATGATGCTCTAGACACAATGAAATTTAAGAACATTCTGTGGAAACAGGATTGGATCAACTTCTACGGTAAGCGAATTGCGTTGCCGAGGCTGACATCTTGGTACGGAGATCCCGGTCGCGCCTACTCCTATTCGGGGATCAGGTCGGAACCCAATCCGTGGAACGACGGCCTTCTTTACCTCAAGAGCCGGATCGAACAATGCGCAGGCGTCGCGTTCAACAGCGTCTTGCTCAACTGGTACAGAGACGGGAACGACCATCTGAACTGGCACGCGGACGACGAGAAGGAACTCGGCCTAAACCCCATTATCGCCTCAGCGAATTTCGGTGCCAGCCGAGATTTCGTCGTGCGTTCCAAGTCCGATCACGCACAAAAGATCACTTTTCCGCTCAAGCACGGCACCCTTCTAATCATGAAGGGTGAGTTGCAACATTACTGGGAGCATGCGGTGCCCAAGCGGAAGAATGTTCGGCAGTCTAGGTTCAACATGACCTTCAGACGGATCGGATTGGGCAGTTAAGCACAACTTAGATTGGTCGCGCTTCGTGTCCTCGCGGCGGGGCAATCACGCGCCTACAAACACCGCTGGGCTGATTGACCTACAATCAAAATCTGGTCAGCCGCGTTAACGTGATTGCCCTCCTAGCGCTTCCTCTCTGTGTTGCACCGCGCATGCAACGACAGTTTCCGCTGTCCTACACCAACCAAATCGGTTATTTGACTCAGTTAGACTCGATCCGGCGGCGCTCTTTGACATTGAGAAAATCGATCACAGGTCGTGCAAACGCGAAGACCAACGCTGCAAAACCCCCGTTATCTGTAAACTTCATCAATTTGTTAAAATTTTTAACGAATTTCAGGCGAACGTTGCGAGGCGCCCGGCCTAGTCCATTTTCACCCCGTGCCGCGCCAGCAGCGGCGCCTGTGCCATGGCGAAGAGCATTGTGGCGATCGTCACGCCCCAGACCTTGAAGTTGATCCACTGGTCGGTGGTCAGCACCTGGCGGGCGACTTCATTGGCCCCCATCATCGCGACGAAGAACAGCGCCCAGTTGCGGGTGAGCTTGGCCCAGCCGGCATCGGTGAGGGTGGGCAGCGCCTCGCCCAAAACCAGTTTCAATGTCGGGCGTTTGGTGACCAGGCCGAAGCCCAGAATCGAGGCAAAAGCGCCATAAATCAGCGTCGGTTTGATCTTGATGAA
>JAAFIT010000154.1 GCA_013298745.1 Sphingomonadales bacterium | reverse complement strand
ACCCGAGGCCAACCGCTTCCTGCATCTGGGCCTTGCCTATCGCCATGTCGCGTCGGACGGCGTGCTGCGCTATCGCGGCCGCGCCGAAACCAATGTCGGCGACAATTTCATCGATACCGGCAATATCGACGCTGACAGCGCCGATCACTTCGGCGTCGAAGGCCTGCTAAATATCGGCCCGGCCTCGCTGCTCGGCGAATATGTCACCGCCAAGGTCAACACGCCGACCGGCGATGATCCGCGCTTCTTCGGCTATTACCTCACCGCCAGCTATGTCCTGACCGGCGAAACCCGACCCTATGACCGCAATGTCGGCTATGCCCGCCGCGTCATCCCCAAGGGCTATATGGGGGCACCCGAGCTCGTGGCGCGCTTTGCCCATGTCAATCTCGACGATCAGAATGTCTCGGGTGGTTCCTATGACCGCCTGTCGTTCGGGCTCAACTGGTGGGCGACGACGCGGTGGAAGTTCGGCGTGCTCTATGGCTTCACCTGGCTCGATCGCTTCAACGAGCGCGGCCAGAGCAGCACGTTGCTGACCCGTATCCAATGGGTCTATTGATAGGTATTGCTTGAATCCGGACAATGGCCGGAAAACAAATGTGTATCGTTCGCTTCGTTGCGATTTTGGAAAGATGTGCCCCATGACTCTGTTCGCCCGCGCGCTTGTCGCCACCTCGGTTGCCGCTGTTGCCCTCGCCGCCCCGGCGCGTGCCGAAGGCTGGGAATTCATCGTCACGCCCTATTTCATGGCGCCGAACATGGACGGCAAGGCCGCACTCGGCCGGCTTGAAACCCAGGTGTCGGCATCGCCATCGGACATTTTCAGCAACCTCAACTGGGGCATCATGGGCTCGATGGAGCTCAACAATGGCGATTGGGGCTTCAATTTCGACGCCAATTACATGAACCTCGACATCACGCCCGATCGGCTTGATCGGCTCGAAGTGACGGGTCACCAGTCGGCCTATACCGCGACCGTGTTGAAGCGCGTCCACAAGAACGCCTGGGTCTATGCCGGCGTGCGCTACAGCGACATGGGCGTGCAGTTCGGTTGCCAATCGCAGTGCCTGCCCAATGGTGGCATCAATGTGCCGGGTGGCATCACCGTTCCGGCCGTCGATACCAGCCGCAATGAAGACTGGGTCGAAGGTCTGGTCGGCTTCCGCGCCGAACTGCCGTTCAATGACAAGCTCGACCTGACCTTTGTTGCCGACGCCGGCGGCTTTGGCGAAGGGTCTGACATCACCATCAACGCCTGGCCCCAGCTTGGCTTCCGACTCGGTGGCAGCTCCAAGCTGATGCTCGGCTATCGGCTGCTGTATGTGAAATACGAGAATCTTGAAGGCAATCGCCCGTTCAAATATGACGTGCTGACCTTCGGCCCGACGCTGGGCCTCGAGTTCCGCTTCTAAGAACCGCGACGACTAGCCGCTTTCCCGCTCGCGCCGCCTCGCCTAACAAGGCGGCGTGATCGATCCTGTTCCTTTCAGCTTTGGCCTGCTCGCCATCGGTACCGTCCAGACGACGCTGATCGTCATCGTCCGCTATCTGATGGCGAGCGGCGGCTTTGCGTTGTGGACAGCCAAGCGCGGCATCACCGCCGGGCCGAAAGACCCTGAACGCCGCCAGCGCCAGATCCGCGACGAAGTCCGCTGGTCGCTGATTTCCGCGGTCATCTACGGCGTCCCGGCGGGCGCGATGATCGCCGGCTGGCGCTTCTTCGGCTGGACCGCCATCACCACCGACTTCACCCTCACAACGGCCCTGTGGTGGGCGCCGAGCATCCTGCTCTACCTCTTCCTCCACGACACCTGGTTTTACTGGACCCACCGCTGGATGCACGGCCCCAAGCTGTTCAAGACCGTCCACGCCGTCCACCACGCCTCCAAGCCCCCCACCGCCTGGGCAGCGATGAGCTTTCACCCCTGGGAGGCGCTGTCCGGCGCCCTGCTCATCCCCGCGCTGGCGTTCGTCATCCCCATCCACTGGAGCGCCCTCGGCGTCGTCCTCACCATCGCCACGGTGATGGGCGTCACCAATCACATGGGCTGGGAAATGTTCCCCGCGTCCTGGGTCAATGGCTGGTTCGGCCGCCACATCATCACGGCGAGCCACCACGAGGAACATCACAAGCGTTACAACTGCAACTATGGCCTCTACTTCCGCTTCTGGGACCAGCGCTGCGGCACCGACAAAGGGCTGGCGCAATTCCCGGCTTAGGCGCTAATATGCACTAAGACCCCGGGGGGCCGGCATTGACCGGTTGAGAGGCAGCTTCCTCGCTGCGACCCGCTGAACCTGATCCGGGTAACACCGGCGTAGGGAGGGCGCGGCACCAGTGGCCCGCACTCCCGTTTGTGGAGTGAACGACATGGCCGACATCAATTCCAAGATCGAAATGCCCGTCACCACCGGCGCCCTGCCCGGCAGCCGCAAGATCCACATCGCCGGCACGCTCTACCCCGATATCCGCGTCGCCATGCGCGAGGTCGCGCTCGAACCGAGCGCCAACGAACCGCCGGTGCGCATCTATGATACCTCCGGCCCCTATACCGACGACACCGCGACCATCGACATCGCCGCCGGCCTGCCGGCGCTTCGCCTGCCGTGGATCGAGGCGCGCGGTGATTGCGAGCGCTACACCGGCCGCGATGTTCGCCCCGAAGACAATGGCCTGCGCGCCGGGCAAAAGGCCGAAGTCCAGCAATTCCCCAACGTCAACAAGACGCCGTGGCGCGCCAAGGATGGCAAGGCCGTCACCCAGATCGCCTATGCCCGCCGCGGCATCATCACGCCCGAAATGGAATATGTCGCCATCCGCGAGAATATCGGTCGCGCGCAGCTCGCCGGCCAGATCCGCGATGGCGAAGATTTCGGCGCCGAAATCCCCGATTATGTCACGCCCGAATTCGTGCGCAGCGAAATCGCCCGCGGCCGCGCCATCATCCCGTCGAACATCAACCACCCCGAAGCCGAGCCGATGGCGATCGGCCGCAACTTCCTCGTCAAGATCAACGCCAACATCGGCAACTCCGCCGTGGCGTCGTCCATCGCCGAAGAAGTCGAAAAGATGGTCTGGGCCACCCGCTGGGGCGCCGACAATGTCATGGACCTGTCGACCGGCAAGAACATCCACAACACCCGCGAATGGATTTTGCGCAACTCCCCCGTCCCCATCGGCACCGTGCCGATCTACCAGGCGCTCGAAAAGGTCGGCGGCATCGCCGAGGACCTGACCTGGGAGGTGTATCGCGACACGCTGATCGAACAGGCCGAACAGGGCGTCGATTATTTCACCATCCACGCCGGCGTCCGGCTCGCCTATGTGCCGATGACCGCCAACCGCGTCACCGGCATCGTCTCGCGCGGCGGCAGCATCCTCGCCAAATGGTGCCTCGCCCACCACAAGGAGAATTTCCTCTACACCCATTTCGAGGAAATCTGCGAAATCATGCGCGCCTATGACGTCAGCTTCTCGCTCGGCGACGGCCTGCGCCCCGGCAGCATTGCGGACGCCAACGACCGCGCCCAGTTTGCAGAATTGGAGACCCTGGGTGAACTCACCCAGATCGCCTGGAAGCATGATTGCCAGGTGATGATCGAAGGCCCGGGCCATGTCCCGATGCACAAGATCAAGGTCAACATGACCAAGCAGCTCGAAACCTGCGGCGAAGCGCCCTTCTACACGCTGGGGCCGCTCACCACCGATATCGCGCCGGGCTATGATCACATCACCAGCGGCATCGGCGCCGCGATGATCGGCTGGTTCGGCTGCGCCATGCTCTGCTACGTCACGCCCAAGGAGCATCTCGGCCTGCCCGATCGCGACGATGTGAAGGTCGGCGTCATCACCTACAAGCTCGCCGCCCACGCCGCCGATCTCGCCAAGGGCCACCCGGCCGCCCAGCTCCGCGACGACGCCCTGTCCCGCGCCCGCTTCGATTTCCGCTGGCGCGACCAGTTCAACCTGTCCCTCGATCCCGAAACGGCGCTCAAATACCACGACGAGACGCTCCCCGCCGAAGGCGCCAAGGTCGCCCACTTCTGCTCGATGTGCGGCCCGAAGTTCTGCAGCATGAAGATCACGCAGGACGTGCGCGATTACGCCGCGAAGCAGAACACCGACGCGATGCTGGAGGCCGGGATGGCGGAGAAGAGCGCCGAGTTCCGGGCGAAGGGCGGGGAGATTTACCTGCCGGCTGTCTAGGGCTGTCCCGCCTGAGAAAGCCGTACTAACTGCTGAATCTGGCTCTCCAAGCTTCTAGCACGAGACAACTCTAAGAGCCGCTGGTCTTCAGTGACAGCTGTCACTGATGCGATTCTCGCTGCTTGCAGTTTCTTGAAGTGTCGATGTGGAGCACTAAACTTCGCTGGTCCCACTATGACGCCTGTAATTTCGGCCGGGCGATCGGTGTGCCTACGTTCTTTGGTTGGGTGGTGCTTGTGTCCGTGGCGCAGAAGAATCTTTTTAACTTCATAAATCATTGCCTCTGGACAATGTTCGCCCGATATCGTGATGTCGTCAACGTATACAGTCAATTTACAGCCTGCGCCTTTTACGACATTGTCGATTTCTTGCCACATCGGTTCACAGCAAAAGAACGAAAGTATCGGACTGCATGGGCTACCTTGAGGTAAGTGTCCGCCACGCGTTGTAAGACCAGTGAGCAGCCAAGCTACGTCTGGACTACATTTCATGCGGCTCGAAAAAAATCTGAATACAGCTTCTGATTGGCAGTTACCGAAATAGTCTCTTACATCCAAAAGTCTGACTTCTCTAGAACCTCGATGCACTAGAGCATTGTCAATATAAGATTGACCTTTTACTGGACTATACAGAAATTTCGGTGGCAACACTCTTTGAAGAAGTGTTGCAATTCTTTTCTGAATTGCTTTCAAATCTTCGCGTGGCGCTTCGATTGTACGAAAGCCTCCGCTGGCTTTTGCCTCATTCCAAACTTTATACATGCTAGGATTATTGGCTCTGGCACGCACAAACCCTAGCGAACGATTGAGACGCAAAGCCAGTAAACTTTTGCGCTGGATCTTGTACAACGCACACTGATCCAAAGGGTAACCTGATCTCATTCAGCGGCCTCGGTCACTCGCATCAAAGCGCCGAGCACCTTTCGACCGAACCGAATTCTCGAGTTCCCATCACGATCGGACTCTCCAGAAGTCAATTGCTCCGAGAAAAACATCAGCGATGAGACGGGAATACGAAACCGCTGAGAAAATGCCTCAACAGTCGCCAAAGTCGGGTTTCTCTTTCCAGATTCAATTTGCGACAGGAAACTGTGCGAGACACCTAAATCAGCCGCCAACTCCTGCTGGGTCAGACCGTTAAAAACCCGAACGATCTTGAACGCCTCCCCTAACATAACGAACCTTTCAAATAGAGAGTGTGTGGAAGAGGGACCTAGCTATCGTCGCCGATAATCCGCTCGACGTACCGCAAGATGCGATACATGTGCGGCGCAGACCAAAAAATGATCCGCAGCAAGGTGGGGGACATCAGCAGCTTCGCTGCTTTCTTGCTCCACCGTTTCAATCCCCGTTGTGACCAGTCACATTTGCGGCGCATAAGCACCTCCTCTGCAGGCCGGGCAAAATTGCCTCGGTTCGCCTCCCGCTCGAGGTTTGGGGCCACAACTTAACTTCCAACACCGCACGCGGCATTCGCCGCCGCGTGCGCTCTCCGCGTCCCGGGGATTCGGTCCCTGAGCCGGGTGAGATTTAGGGGGTTACCCCCCCACGTGCCTTTCGGCACACCGATTAGCGACTAACTCCATCAAGTGACTAACCGGATACTACCACATGCTCAGCCGAGAGCAAGCATTTTTGTAACGCAGTGTAAAATTTTTTTACACCATGCCAAATCTGGCGTTCAGGCCAGACGCGGAAGATCGCCTATCCTCGGCTGGCGTAGAAACTCTGTCGGGTACTGGCTCGATTGCAAATGCTCACAGTCTGGGTCGCCGACTCAAACCGCCCGAGACATTCACTTAAGCCGCAGATCAAGCCGCCTTCACCACCACCCGCCGCGCACCGCCCCCGGCCCGCCAGCCCAGCCACCCCGCCAGTGCCCCGGCGACGATGCCGGCCGACGCCGTCAACCCGAGCGGAACTCGCGCATAGGCGGCGAACATCGGGCCGAGCGCCGGGACGAACGGTGCGAACCACATCGCGACGGCCTGGGCCGCCATGAAGGCGGCGGCGACGAGCCAGGGGGTGCCGTGCTTGCGGTTCATCGCATAGAGCGCCAGGGCGAAGACGATCGACAGGGC
>JAAFIT010000153.1 GCA_013298745.1 Sphingomonadales bacterium | reverse complement strand
GCAGCTTGCCGCCTGCTTCAACGCCGCCAGCGAGAGGTTCGGCTATCACGCCTTAGGGACGATTATCTGCGAGATCGAAGTCCCGGGGCCATTGAGCCAATACGACCTCATGACACAGCCGGCGCCCGACGGTCCACCGCTGGGGGAGGTCGACGAGAATGCGGCGACCCGTTCGCCCGCTAACGAGGGCAAACGCTGATGCTCTCGATGGCAGCGATCGGCAGCGGCGCCGGGGCCGCAAACTATTATGCTGGCGACAACTATTACACCGATGGCCAGCTGACCGAAGCCAGCCTCTGGGCCGGGCAGGGAGCGGAGATGCTCGGCCTGTCGGGCAAGGTTGACGCCAATGTCTTTGAGGCAGTGCTGGCAGGGAACCTGCCCAATGGCGAAGTGATCCCGGCGGGAACCCGCGGTGAACACCGGCCGGGCCTCGACATGACCTTCTCGGCGCCGAAATCGGTGTCGCTGCTGGCATACATTGGCGGCGATGACCGCCTACTCTCCGCGCACATCGATGCGGTGAAGGCGTCCTTGTCCTGGGCCGAAAAGACCTTCGCTGAGGCAAGGGTCAGCAAGGGACGCGGCCAGGAAGTCGTCGGCACCGGCAATCTCCTCGTCGCGCTGTTCCAGCACGACACCAGCCGGGCACTCGATCCACAGGCGCATGTTCATGCCGTCATTGCCAACGCCACCAATGCACCCGACGGCAAATGGCGGGCATTAGCTGAATACGGGCTCTGGCAGGGCAAGACGACGATCGCGTCCGTCTACAACGCCGAGTTCCGTCAGCGCGTCGAAGCCTTGGGCTATCGCACCGAGCCGACCGGCAAGCACGGCCAGTTCGAAATCGCCGGCATCGATCGGAAGGTCATCATGGCCTTCTCGCAGCGCCGCGCTGAAATCGAGCAGGAGACGACCAAGCTCGAGCACAACACGCCAGCCGCGATGGCGGCGGTGACGCTGCGCACCCGCGGCGACAAGCCGGTGAACGTGGATCGGGTGACCCTGCACGCCGAATGGCAAGACCGGGCGAAGGGACTGGGGTTTAACGCACCGGCCATGGTTGCCGAGGCCACCATGCGAGCCTCCCGCGAAGAGACGCCATGGCAACGGTTGGTCGAAGGCGTCAAAGGTATTGCCGAACAGGGTAGGGTGCTCGCCGAGCATTTTGGGCTCGTTGCACCGGCCGCAGCACCCGACCCTCTCGTTCCGGAAAAGCCCGGTCGGCTCAGTCCGGATCAGTTCGCCGCCGCCCATGCCGTAGCGTCCGCGGTCCGCCATCTCTCAGAACGCGAAGCCGGGTTCCGCAAGGTTGATTTGGTCAAGGCAGCGCTTGATCTCGGCGCCCCGGTCGGCGTGGCGGCGATCGATGCTCGTGTCGCATCCCTTGTCGGCAAGGGACTTCTCATTGCCGGTGCCAACGATCGGATGATGACCACCGCCGAGGCACTGGCTCAGGAAAAGGCCTATCTGGCGGCAGTAAGGGATAGCAAGGGACAGGCCGCTCCCTTGCTCGCAAGGGACGATATCGGCGAGGCGGTGAAAGCCGAAGCCCGCGCCGCCGGGATCAAGTTGACCGCCGGGCAAAGCCGCGCGGCGACGCAAATCCTAGAAAGCAGTGATCGCGTCATTCACATCCAGGGCAACGCCGGCACCGGCAAGTCGGCGATGTTGGCGCCTGTCGCACGCATGATCGAAGCCGAAGGCCGGACCGTGATTGGGCTGGCTGTGTCGAATGCCATCACCAATCGTCTGAAGGCCGATGTGAAAATCCCGGCGATGACGGTCGCGCGGTTCGTCCGTGAACATGGAGCGTTGTTGTCCGAAGCAAGTCCGCGAGAGCAGCGCGATACAGCGATCGCTTCGCTGAAAGGCGCGATGATCGTCGTCGATGAGGCATCGATGCTATCGACCCGCGATGCCGCAAAACTCGTAGCTATCGCCAACGCGGCTGAAGTCGGTCGGTTGGCGCTCATCGGAGACACCAAACAGCTGGGCGCCGTTGAAGCCGGCAAGCCGTTCGCGCTTGGGCAGGATGCTGCGACGGTCATCATGGACGAGAACCTTCGCGCCAAATCGCCCGAGATGCTCGCCTTGCACAAAGCGGCGCAATCGCATGATGTCGCGCAGCTGGTCAGGCTGGTGGAGCCCAACGCCGTCGAAGCTCCCGGCACTGCGGCCGCGACAGCGGCAAAGATGTGGGCAGCTCTGCCAAAGGCCGAACAGGACCGCACGTCGATCTTCGTGTCGGGCCGGCAACTTCGCAACGACGTCAACCGCGAGGTCCAGAACCTGCGGCACCAACGGGGCGAGCTTGGGGAGGCGCTTCACATCGAGGACACGCTGGTTCCGGTCCACCTCACTCGCGAGGAGCAGAAGCACCCCCAAAGCTACCGCGTTGGCCAGGTCATCGAACTGTCGCGCCCGCTGACATCACAGGGGCTGCCGGCAGGACAGATGAAGGTGATGGCCACTCGCCCCGGCGGCGAAATCATTGTGCAGTTGCCCGGCGGCAAAGGCGCACTGTTTCGGCCGGCCCGACTTGCCGGAAATCGAGTGGAGGATGCGGTCCGCGTGTTCGACGTCCAGGACCTGACTCTGATGGTCGGCGATCCTGTGCGCTGGACGGCGAACGACCACAGCAGAGGTCTCGCCAATGCCGAGACGGCCAGGTTCGAAGGCATTGGTCGAACCGGCCCGCTGTTTCGGTCGGCAGAGGGAGATATGGTGGCGCTTGCCCAAGATGATCCCATGCTCAAGCGGATCGATCTCGCTTATGCCGCCAACGCCCATGCCTCGCAGGGTGCGACTGCCGACATGGCTATCGTCGTCGCGCAAAGCACCGAGGGCGCGTTGATCAACCGATCGCTTGTCGGCGCCCTGTTCACCCGCACGCGCGAGCAGGTCACGTTCGTCGTCGACAACCTGTCCAGTTTCGAACGGCGCGCACGAGAGAATGCAGGCGAGAAAACATCGGCGCTCGAAATTGCAGGACAAGCGCCCGATCGCAATGCCGGCAGCAGTGTTGGCGCGAAACAGTCGTCCGATCCGAAACCCTCGGGGAGGCGCCTTCCTATCGGGATGCGGGAGTCTACGCCAGAACCGGACAGACCCAAGATCATCTGGCCGGAACGCGAACCGGCCCCGGAGCAGTACAATTTTCCCCTACCCGAGAGGCAGCGGGACTGGGGGCTGTGATGACGGCCGCAAGCTGCATCCCAAAGGCCTATGGGTGGCGCCTCCTCCCGCAGCTTGCGGATTCAAGCAGGGACTGATATCAATGATATCGCAAGCTGTCGGAGGGTTGAAATGGCAGACCTGTTGGTAAGAGGCATCGACGATGAACTGGTTCGCGCTTTGAAAGAGCGTGCTGGCATTCACGGACGCAGCGCAGAGGCCGAGCACCGAGAAATCTTGGCGTCCGCATTGCAGCGGCCCCGCCGCAAGAGCTTCGCACAAGTACTCGCTGCCATGCCCGATGTCGGTCTCGACGCCGATTTCGAACGCGCCGAGGCGATCGAGAAGCCCAGCCGTGTATTTGATTGATACCAACGTCATCAGCGAAGCGCGAAAGGCTCGTACGAATCCTGGCGTTGTAGCCTTCTTCGATGCTGTCGATACCGCGAACGAACCGATCTATCTGTCGGTCATAACGATCGGTGAACTGCGGCGCGGCGTTGAGCTAATCCGCCATCGCGGCGACTTGGAACAGGCGATAGTGCTTGAAAACTGGTTGAAGACAATCCTCTCCGAGTTCGCCGATCGCATTCTAGCATTCGATGCCGAAGCCGCCCAAGTCTGGGGTCGTCTACGCGTCCCCGACCCGAACAATGCGCTCGACAAGCAAATTGCCGCCATTGCGCTCGTACACGACATGACCGTTGTCACTCGGAATACGAAAGATTTTGAGGGGATGGGATTGTCCCTGATAAACCCATTTGATGAATTCTAGTGCTCCAAACCTGACGTCCGGGCGTTTGTTCATGCGATGTTGCCGGATGGACCGCGAGCGGAATGGCGGGTTTCTATCGACAGGATCGCGGCGACCTTGGCCGAAACCAATGACCCTCCCCCTGCGGACACATACTGACCAACAACGGATCGCCATCGCGTATGTTTGCGGTGCTCGTGGCGTCGATCACGCCGCGGCGATTGTGTAGATTGTTGACTTGCGTCACTACCGGAATGACCGCGGAATTTAGCGCCAACGTCGAGGAGAGATTATGCGACTGAACGCAACTCTGTTTGTATCCTTCCTTCTCGTCGGTACGGCCGTTATTGGTGCAGAGCCGCCGGTGCCTCGGTTCGCACCTTGGGGTGTTTCGCTTGCTGACATGGATACCGACACCCGCCCGGGTGACGATTTCTTTCGTCATGCCAATGGTCGCTGGTACGACCGGGCCCAGATCGCGCCCGATCGATCCTTCATCGGCATTGATTCGGTTATCAACGATCAAACTGACCGCGACGTTCGAGCGATCGTCGAGGACATGGCGAAGAACCCGAAAAGTGGTGGGGCTATTGGCCGCCAGGTCGGTGATTACTACGCCAGCTGGATGGATGAGACCGGCATTGAAGCCGCCGGCGTTGCACCATTGAAGCCGTGGCTGGCGCGCGTCGACGCGGTCACTGATCGTGCGGGACTGATCAAACTCTTCGGCACCAATGGCTATACCTCGCCGGTTGACTTCGCCGTTTATCCCGATCTTGCGAACCCGACCCGCTATATCGCTTATGCGCTACAGGGTGGACTCGGTCTCCCCAATCGCGATTACTATCTTTTGACGGGCGCCAAATATGACGGCTTCCGCAAAGCTTATCGCGACTATGTGATCCGCATCCAAACTCTGGCGGGCATCAACGATGCAGCAGTCAAGGCGGACCGCATCATCGCGCTCGAAACCGCCATCGCGACTGCTCATTGGACCCCCGAGCGCAGCCGAGACATTGCGCTGATCAACAATCCGATGGACCGCGTCAAGCTCATTGCGCTTGCACCGCAGTTGGAATGGGACGCGTTGCTCGGCCATGAGGGTCTCGGCGCTTTGCCAACCGTGATCGTTGGCCAGACAACCGCGATCGCGGCGGCTGGCAAGCTGCTAGACGAGGTGCCCCTGTCAACTTGGAAGGAATACCTCGCCTATCATTTTGTCCGCACCCACGCCCAGTATCTGCCGTCTGCCTTTGACCAAGCCAATTTCGAATTCTTCTCGAAGACGTTACGCGATGTGCCTGTACAACGGGACCGGTGGAAACGTGGCGTCGATCAGGTCAATGGTGCTCTCGGGGAAGCGGTTGGACAGATTTACGTCGATCGCCATTACCCGCCGGCGAGCGATGCACAGATGCGTGAACTAATCGCCAATATGCGCGCGGCGCTTCAGGATCAGATCGAGCACAGCAAGTGGATGGATGCGCCGACCCGCAAGGAGGCTCTGGCCAAGCTGGCGAGCTTTGACCCGCGGATTGGCCACCCCGTCAAATACATCGATTACTCGCCTCTCTCGGTGGTTCGCGGCGATGCACTTGGCAACGCGGTTCGTGCTGATGCATTTGACTGGAAGCTGAAGTTAGCGCGGCTTCCTCACCCGGTCGATAGGACCCTGTGGAACATGACGCCACAGACCAATAACGCCTATTATGACCCGACGCAGAACCAGATCACGTTCCCCGCGGCGATCCTCCAGCCACCGTATTTTGACCCGGCGGCCGACCCCGCGGCCAACTACGGTAGCATCGGCGCAACCATCGGCCATGAGATCGGCCACGGTTTTGACGATCAAGGGCGGCAGTTCGACGCGAGCGGCAAGGTCCGAGATTGGTGGACGGCGCAATCGGCCGAGCGTTTCAAGACACGTGCAGCCATGCTGGTGAAGCAGTATGACAGCTATGAGCCAATCCCTGGCGTCCACATCAAGGGCGCGTTGACCTTGGGTGAGAACCTTGGAGACCTCGGCGGTCTGGAAACGGCGTATGCGGCTTACCGCCGCTACGTTGCATCGCACGGCGAGCCGAAAGTAATCGGCGGGCTGACTGGCGATCAGCGCTTCTTCATTGCCTATGGCTACAGCTGGCAGCAAAAGCTGCGGGAAGGAAGGCTCCGTGAGCAGTTGTTGACCGACCCGCACAGCCCGGGAAACTATCGTGTCAACGGGGTCGTGCGAAATTTCGACCCTTGGTATGCCGCGTTTGGCGTTAAGCCTGGAGACAAGCTCTATCTGCCGCCTGACCAGCGTGTTCATATTTGGAGCGACTAAGTCTGAGGAGAGTTCGTAAGTTCAAGGCCGGTCCCCTTACGGACAGGCGCCATCAATT
>JAAFIT010000152.1 GCA_013298745.1 Sphingomonadales bacterium | reverse complement strand
CACGATGAGCCGCGGCGGCACCGTCGTCACCCTGCCCGGCGCCACCTTCGATGCCGAGGATGCGGTGCGCACCTGCGCCAAACATGGTTGCGACTATGCCGTGATCGTCGGCGACGCCTTTGGCCGGCCGCTGGTGCGCGCGCTCGATGCCGGGCACGGCAGCATCGCGACGCTCAATGTGATGATTTCCAGCGGCATCATGTGGTCCCCCGAGGTCAAGGCGGCGCTGCTCAAGCACGCGCCGGCGATGATGGTCGTCGACTCGCTCGGCTCGTCGGAAGGGCTGGGGCTTGGTGCGTCGGTCCAGACCGCCGCCAATGCCGGGGCACCAACGCGCTTCATCAACGATGGCCGCACGCTGGTGCTCGACGAGGACATGAAACCCGTTGTCCCCGGCTCGGGGATCATGGGGCGTATCGCCCGCGCCGGGCCGATCCCGCGCGGCTATTGGCGCGACGAAACCAAGTCGGCGACGGTGTTCGTCACCATCGACGGCGTGCGCTATTCGATCCCCGGCGACTTCGCGATCCTGGAAGCCGATGGCACGATGACGCTGCTCGGCCGCGGCAGCCAGTGCATCAATACCTCGGGTGAGAAGGTTTTCCCCGAAGAGGTTGAAGAAGCACTGAAAACCCACCCGGCGGTCGAGGATGCACTGGTGTTCGGTGTCGCCGATGAAAAATGGGGCCAGGCCGTCACCGCCGTCGTCGAAGCGCCGCCCGGCACCGATACCGACGCGCTGCGCACCCATGTCCGCGCCTCGCTCGCCGGCTACAAGACGCCAAAACGCATCATCATCGTGCCCAAGGTGCCGCGCGCGCCGAACGGCAAGGCCGATTATGCCGCTGCAAAGGCGATGGTGGCGTAGCAGTTTAAGTGCCTCTGGCGGCTGGGGCCGATGGCCCCAGACCCCGATTGATTGGGCGTGCGCAGAAGCATGGGTTGTTGCGTGAATTGGGGTCTGGGGCCAACGGCCCCAGCCGCCAGAGGCTCTTGTTCGGCAAAAATTTGCCTTCAGTTCCGGTTCGCCGTCCAGATCTTGATCTGGGTGTCGAGTTGGGTGCCAACGGCCTTTGACGCGGCAACCAGCCGATCCATTGCCGCATATTGGCGGGTCAGCGATGTGCGGTAATCGACGAGCCGCGCCTCGACCTTGGCGAGGTCAGCGGTCAGCCCGTCCCTGCGGCGGGTGAGGCCACTGGTCGCCGGAGTCACGGTTTCGGCAATCGCCTGCAGGGCATTGGGGCCGCTGAACGACGACCCCGACATGGTCCGCAACACGGCTTCGGCATCGGCCTGCCGCGCCGGCGGCAGTTGCGCCAGGCGCTCGGGATCGAAGGTGACGCTGCCACTGCGGCTGACCGAAACGCCAAGATCACGCAGGCGCAGGCCATTGGCCGCAGCGATCGGCGTCGAAACCAGCGCGGTCAGGCGCTGATCGATCGTCCGCGTCGTCGAATCGCCGGCCAGCGGCCCGGCCGGATTCTCGCCTGTGGCGCCCTTGCGCAGATCGGCGAGCAGTCCGCGCATGGCGCTGAGCGTCGAGGCAAAGTCGCTGACGGTGGTCGCCAGCGCACTGGCGTCGCGCGCCGCGGACAGAGTTGCGCTCGCCACCGGTCGCACCAGCCGCAGACGCAGGCCGGGGATCAGATCATCGATGACATTGCTCGGCCGCGTCACGGCGATGCCATCGACGGTCAATTCAGCGTCGGCAGCGCGAAGCTGCGCCGTCATCGGCGTGTTGCCCGGCGTGTGGGCAAAACGCGCCAGGCCGGGATTGCCGGGGGTTTCGGCAGCGCTGATGACGAACGCATTGTCGGCGCCGTCCGCCCCGCGAATGGCAAGGGTTGCCGACCCGGCATTGCTGACGATGCTCGCTGTCATGCCATTGCCGGCCGCGTTGATGGCGTCGCGCAGCCCGGTCAGGCTGTTGTTGGCCGCAGTGATGGTGATGTCGAGATTGGGTGTCGCTCCGGCGGCAAAGCTGAAAGCGCCGCCACCCAATTCGGTGCGGCGGCCGAAGCCAATGGTCAGCACCCCTTCCCCCACTGGCGCGTCGGCGCTTGCCAAGGGTGCCGCGATCAGACGCTGTGCCGACGCGATGGCGGTGACGCTGACGGCGTTGCTGAACGCGGCGGCCGGCCCGGTGCCGCGCCGTTCAATCCCGATACCGCTATCGCTGCTCGCCGGGATCAGCCCGAGTGCACCGCTCGACACCCGCGCCGCCAGCGAGCTGGCGATGGTCTGCAGCGATGATCGCACCTGGCCAAGCGCCGATATCCGCGTCGTCAGGGCCTCGTTGCGCGCCGTCAGCGGCTTGGTGCGCGCTTCGCGATCGGCACTGACAAGGCCGTCGATCAGCGCCCTGGTGTCGATGCCGCTGCCGGCGCCCAATGTCGAAACGATCGAGGTCATGACTGTCCTTTGCGTTTACAACGGCAGCGGCGCGCCGGGCTTGCGGCGTTCGCCGGCTTCATCGAAATCGAAATCGGGCGGCACAAACACGGCCGGGATGGCTTCGCGCTCGGGATCATCGAAGCTCATCACGAACGCGAGGATGGTGGCAACGGCGCTGAACAGTTCCTCGCGCACCGGACTGCCGAGCTTGGCGGTGAAGAACAGCGCGCGGGCGAGGCGCGGCGTGCGCACCACCGGCACGCCGAGTTCACGCGCCACGCTGATCACCGCCACCGCCATCTCGAGGCGGCCTTTTTCCACCACCACGGGCGCCGCATCGCTTTCGGGGCGATAGCGCATAGCGACAGCGAAGTGCGTCGGGTTGACAACGACCACCGAGGCATCGGCGAGGCTGGCCCGCATCCGGCGCGTGGCGGCGGCGAACTGCGCGCGCTTGATCGCGGCCTTCACTTCGGGGGCGCCGTCATTCTCACGCGATTCGCGCTTCACCTCTTCGAGTGTCATTCGCAACTTGCGTTCGCGCACCACGAACGAGATGCCGCCATCGATGATCGCGATGGCGAGCAGCGCCAGCGCCGCCGCGCCGAGCAGCCGCACCGCACCCGCCCCGATGATCGCCAGCCCGCCGCCGCCATCGCCGATATGCGCCAACGCCGGCAACAAGGGCGCGACGACGGCCAGCGCCACCCCGGCGACCGCGACGAGCTTGAGCACGGCCGTTGCAGCACCCCCCAGCCCCGATAGCGAGAATATGCGCTGCAACCCCGAAACCGGGCTGATGCGCGCCAGTTTGGGGGCCAGCAGCGTGAGCGAGACATGGCGGGTCGTCGCCAGCGATAGCCCGATGGTCACCACCGCCACCCCGGCCGCCAGCGCCGCCGGCCAGGCCAGCGGCAGCCGTACTGCCAGCGCCGCAAGGGCAAAGCCGTCATCCACCGGCGCCTCGGCGCGCGCCAGGCTATCAGCGAGATAGCCGGCCAGCGCCTGCCACAGCGCCGGCCCGGCCATCGTCGCCGCCAGCGCCGCCGTCGCCACCGCCGCCGCCGGCGCCAGCTCGCGCGGCTGCCAGAGATTGCCCTGCTCGACCGCCTGCTGGCGGCGGCGCGGCGTTGGCGCTTGCGTCTTTTCGGCGTCGGTTTCGGCCATCAGAGCAGCCCGAGTGCACTATTGAGCGTCACCTGCGCGCGACTGTTCAGGCCTTCGAGCAGGAACGGCAACGCCCAGACAAAGCCGAGCAACAGCGCCGCCGGGCCGATCGCCATCGCGCCCAATTGCGGCGCCGAGCGCGACGCCACCGCCACCAGCAGATTGCCGAGCAGCAGCAGCCCGATGACCGGCAGCGCCAGCCGCAAGCCGCCAGCGAACATCAGTGTGCCATAGGCAGCGGCGCGTTCGAGCGACACGGCGCCGGGCGGCATCACCCCCTGCCCCGCCACGATCGCACCGAACAGTTGCAGATGGCCATCGACCGAGAGGAAGGCGAGCCACATCAGCATCGTCCACAGCCCGCCGATCACCGAGACATTGCCCGCCGCCCCCGGCATCGACGCAAAGCCCAGCCCCACCATCTGCGCCGTCACTTCACCCGCCAGTTGCGCCGCTGCAAACGCCAGTGCCACTGCCAGCCCAGCGAGCAGGCCGGCCAGCAATTCCCCCGGCAGCATCGCCAGCGTCAGCATCGGCGCTTGCGGACCAAAGGCCGTGAACACCGACAAAGACGCCGCCACTGCCAGCCGCGCCCGCCAGGGCAGCGCCGCGCCGGCAAAGCCCGGCAGCAGCGCCAGCATCGCCAGCGGCCGCACCCCGGCGATGGTCAAGCGCGTCATCGCCTCCAGCCCATCGAACGCCGGAATTCCTGTGATGATCACCGGATGGCGCCAACCATATCGAGCAGGCCGCTCGTCAGAAAATCACCGAGGCCGCGCATCACGCCTTCGCCAGCGATCGCCATCACCGCAACAAGTGTCAGCAATTTGGGCAGGAACGACAGGCTCGATTCCTGCACCGAGAGCACCGTCTGGATAAGGCCGACGACCACCGCGACGATCAGCACCGGCACGAGGAATGTCGCGGTGCTCTGCGTGAACAGCATCACCCCGGCACGCGCCAGCGTCGCCAGCATCCGGTCATCGGGCATATCGGCAATCACCCCGCACCGCCAAAGCTCTTGGCGAGGCTGCCGAGCACCAGAGTCCAGCCATCGACCGAGACGAATAGCGCCAGCTTGACCGGCAGGCTGACCGTCGCCGGCGACACCATCATCATGCCGAGCGACATCAGGATGCTCGAAACGATGAGATCGATGACGAGGAACGGCAGATAGACAACAAAGCCGATCTGCATCGCGGTTTTCAGTTCCGAGGCGACGAATGCCGGCAGCACGACCGGCAGCGGCACATCGGCCGGCCCGGCAAACGGCCCGGCATGGGCGATTTCGGCGAATTTCCGCAAATCCGCCTCGCGCGTCTGGGTGAGCATGAAGCGCTTCAGTTCGCCACCGGCACGGCCGAGCGCGACATCGGCGCCGACCGTACCCGCCACCATCGGCTGATAGGCACCGTCGTAAATCCGATCGAGGCTCGGCTTCATGATGAACACCGTCATCAGCAGCGCGACGCCGACGAGCAACTGGTTGGGCGGCGATTGCCCCAGACCCAGCGCCTGCCGCAAAATCGCCAGCACGATGAGGATGCGGGTAAAGCTCGTCATCATCAGCAGCGCCGCCGGCAGCAGCGTCAGCGCCGACATCACCAGCAGGATCTGGATCGAGGTCGACAGGCTCGGCAGCGCCGCGCTCACCGTCGGGGTCATGGCGTCACCTCGTCGCCATCGGCGAGATGCACCAGGCCAGTGCGGGCCTGGCCGATCAGCCGCTGGCGGCCACCGAATTCGACCACCAGCAAACGGCTCCCCGGCCCCAGCGGCAGCGTCTGCACCACTCGCGCCGGCCCGGCATCGCGCGGCCATTTCAGCGCCGCCGACAATTTGCCGAGATCGAGCCGGGCGCGCCAGGGGGCAAGCTCGCTCATCCGCCAAAGCCGCCGGGGACGATCTCGGTCAGCTTGACGCCGAAGCGATCGCCGATCGAAACGATCTCGCCGCGCGCGATCAGCCGTTCATTGATCAGCACATCGACCGGCTGATCGACCCGCCGGTCGAGCGCGTGGACGGTGCCGACCTGCAACGCCAACACCTCGCGCAGGCTCATTCGGATGGCGCCGACCTCCACCGACAGACGCACCGAAATCGCGCCGAAGGCGCCAAGATCGGGTGCCACTTCGGCCGGCCCGGCGGTGGGTGTGCCGGTCAGGCCGCCGGGTGCCATGGCGTTCATGCGCGGTCTCCCACCGGTTCGACGTGAATGGCGACAAGCTCGGCCTGTTGCCGGCCGTCGGGCAGCGCCGAGACCAGCGCGCGGCCGACGCTATGGCGACCAAGGATCAACGGCATTTCGAGCGGCGGCGCGATGGCAATGACCTGGCCGGCACGCAGCGGCAACAGGCTCGATACCAGCCGCATGTCGGCGGCGAGTTCGACCCGCAACCGCATCGGCAGGCCCAGCACCTCGTGGCGCAACGCCATGATCGGCTGCGGCTGCGGTGGCGGCGCGCAGGGCGGCCCAATGATGCTGGCATGACCGTTGATGGTGCCGCTGGCATGGTTGCACAAAATGTCGAGATCGAATTGCGCCAGCCGGGTTGTGGCCGGCCAATCGCTCGCTGCGGCCGCATCCAGCGCCCCGGCAATCGCCGCGCCATGCCGGGCCAGCGTCGCACCGCTTGCGGCCACCGCCCGGCCCGGATCACCCCCCAGCCGCAGGGTCGCCAGCAGTCCGGCGAGCACCGGCGCGACGCGCGGCACCGGGCCGCCATCGGCGCGCGTTTCGGGCCGGCCGGGACGCACGGTCACCGCCAGCCC
>JAAFIT010000151.1 GCA_013298745.1 Sphingomonadales bacterium | reverse complement strand
CCGTGCCGGCGTCGCTGGCGGGGCTGCCGGCCATGTCGGTGCCGGCCGGGCTTTCGGCCGATGGCCTGCCGCTGGGGTTGCAGATCATCGGCAAGCCGCTCGATGAAGCCGGCGTGCTCGATGCAGGGCTGGCGATCGAGCGGGCGGCGGCGTTCAGCGCGCGTCCCGATCCAGTACGGTAGCCGGCGGGTGGGGGGGGCACCGACACCTTTGACGTCAAAGCGCGGCACAGCCCGGCGGCAGTCATTGGGGTGACGCGCGAGGGTGAAACTTTTCCGCTGGGCCTGTCGCCCAAGCCGGTGGCGCATCGTTATGAGGCGCTCGATTCGCTGCGCGGCATCTGCGCCTTGCTGGTTTGCCTGTTCCACTTCCGCGCCAACAGCCCACTGGTTACCATGCCGTTTATCCGCGGCAGCTGGATGTTCGTCGATTTCTTCTTCGTGCTGTCGGGCTTTGTCATCGCCGCCAATTACCGCCAGCGCCTGATCAATGGCGGTTTCCTGCGCGGCTTCGCCATATTGCGCTTCGGCCGGGTCTATCCGCTGCATCTCGTCATGCTGCTGGTTTACATCGCCATGGAGCTTGTCGGCGTGGTGATGGTCAGTCGCGGCGCGGTGACTCGGCCGATGTTCGACGCCAATCATTCGGTGGCTTCGATCTTTACCAATCTGACCTTCACCCAGTCGTTCGGGTTGCACGACGAACTGACCTGGAACCAGCCATCGTGGAGCATCGCAGTCGAATTCTGGACCTATTTGCTGTTTGCGCTGCTCGCCCGCCGCGCCGGCGAGGGGCTGGAACGCTGGCTGGTGGTTGCGATCATCGCCAGCATTGCCATCCTCGCGGTGGTGAGCCCCTATGGCATCAACGTCACCTATTCGTGGAGCATCGTCCGCTGCGTCTATGGTTTTGCCGTCGGTGCGGTCATCTGGCGGATCTGGCAGCAATCGGGGCGAACACCTGACCTGCCTTACCAGGGGGCGACCGCGATTGAACTCGCCGCCGTGGTCGCGGTTGTTGCCTTTGTGAGCCTGTGCGGGACGACGCTTGCCAATCTTGCTGCGCCGTTGGTGTTCGGTGCGGCAGTGCTGGTGTTTGCGCGCGGCGGCGGTGCCATCGCCCGGTTGCTGCTGGCGGCGCCGCTCAGGACGCTCGGGGTGCTGTCCTTCTCGATCTATATGGTCCACGCTTTTGTGCAGGCGCGCTTCGATGATGTGCTGGGTGTCATCGGCCGGCGGCTGCATCTCGATCTGCTCAGCAGCAAGGTCAGCGCCGGCGGCGAGGTGGTCAAGATCGTCGGCGCGACGCCCTTGCAGGGCACGCTATTGACGCTGGTGATGCTGGTGGTGGTCGTCGGGGTGTCGCAAGTGACCTGGCGGCTGGTCGAATTGCCGGGGCAAAGGCTGGCACGACGGCTGGCGAAGCGCGCATGAGCGACTTGCCAAGCACCATCACGCGACGCAAAAGGCGGCCATGACTTACACAGACAATGGCAGCCGCAGCAGCTATCGCGTCAAGGGCGCAACGGGCGAATTCGAAATCGTCGTGGGCCTGGAAGTCCACGCCCAGGTAACAGCGAATGCCAAGTTGTTTTCAGGGGCAGCGACGGCGTTCGGGGCGGAGCCGAATTCGCAGGTCAGCCTCGTTGATGCGGCAATGCCGGGGATGCTGCCGGTGCTCAACGGCGAATGTGTCCGTCAGGCAGTGCGGACGGGCCTCGCGCTCGGCGCCGAAATTCACAAATGGTCGCGCTTCGATCGCAAGAATTATTTCTATGCCGATCTCCCGCAGGGATATCAGATCAGCCAGCTCTATCACCCGATCGTCGGTGAAGGGTCGCTCGCCATCGAAACCGAGGCGGGTGACAAGAGCGTCGTCGGCATCGAGCGCATCCATCTGGAGCAGGACGCCGGCAAGTCGGTGCACGATCTGCACCCGACGATGAGCTATGTCGATCTCAACCGCTCGGGCTGTGCGCTGATGGAGATTGTCTCCAAGCCCGATATCCGCAGCCCGGCAGAAGCTGGTGCCTATGTGGCCGCGCTGCGCCAGTTGCTGCGCTATGTCGGAAGCTGCGATGGCAATATGGACGAAGGCTCGATGCGTGCCGACGTCAACGTGTCGGTGCGCCGGCCGGGCGAGCCGTTCGGTACGCGGACCGAGACAAAGAATGTCAATTCGGTGCGCTTCATCATGCAGGCCGTGGAAACCGAGGCGCGGCGCCAGGTCGACCTAATCGAAAGCGGCGGCACCGTGGTGCAGGAAACCCGGCTGTTCGATCCCGGCACCGGCACAACGCGGTCGATGCGCAGCAAGGAAGATGCGCATGATTATCGCTACTTCCCTGATCCCGACCTGCTGCCGGTCGAGTTCGACGATGCCTTTGTCGCCGATTGCCTCGCCAGTCTGCCCGAGCTGCCGGTCGCCAAGCGCGAGCGCTATGAAAATGTACTCGGCCTGACGCCCTATCTGGCGCAGGTGTTGACAGCCGAAAAGGATACCGCCGCCTGGTTCGAAACACTGGTTGCTGCCACCGGCAAGCCCGAGGCGGAGATTGCCCTGCGCGCCGCCAATTGGGTGACGAGCGACCTGTTTGGCGCGCTGAAGAAGCTGGGCAAGGACATCACGGACTCGCCGGTGACCCCCGCCGCGGGCGCCGAATTGCTGGCGTTGCAGGCCGATGGCACATTGTCCGGCCCGCTGGCGAAGCAGGTGTTCGAGATCATGCTTGAAACCGGCGAAGCGCCTGGTGCCATCGTTGAATCGCGTGGATTGAAACAGGTCACCGATACCGGCGCCATCGATGCCGCGATCGCTGCAATCATCGCCGCCAATGCCGACAAGGTGGCGCAGTACAAGGGTGGCAAGGAAGCCCTGTTCGGCTTCTTTGTCGGTCAGACGATGAAGGCGATGGGTGGCAAGGCCAATCCGGCGGTGGTCAATGAACGGTTGAAGGCGGCGCTCGCCTGATGACCGATACTGCCGGCACGGCGCTGGCCCATGTGCCGCATGCGGCAGCGATCGGCATGACGCTGATTTCGGCCGAGGCCGGGGTGGCGGTGTGTGCCGTGCCTTATGATGCGAAACTGGTCGGCAATCCCGATACCGGCGTTATCCATGGCGGCGTTGTCACGACGTTGCTCGACAATGCCTGCGGCGTCGCGATTGGCTCGAAGTTGCGGGCGATGGGGATCATCGCGACGCTCGATCTGCGCATCGATTATCTGCGCCCCGGTGAGCCGGGCAAGGCGCTCTATGCCCGCGCCGAATGTTTTAAGGTGACGCGCAGCGTCGCCTTTGTGCGCGGCATTGCCTATGAAGACGATGTGGATGATCCCGTGGCGACCTGCGCCGCGGCATTCATGATCACCAAGCCCAAGGCGCTGATGCCATGACCGACGCGACGCTCGCCGCCGCACTGCGGAACAAGGATGGCGTTGATCTGGCGGCGCTGCTCGATGCCATCCCCTATTGCCGGTTCCTGGGCGTTCGCGTCGACTGCAAGGGCAGCGAGATCACCACCATCCTGCCGTTTTCGCAGCATCTGATCGGCAATCCGGTGCTGCCGGCGCTTCACGGCGGTGCCATCGGTGCGTTCCTGGAAACCACCGCAATCCTGCAGGTGGCGTTCGAAGCCGGCGGGCCGAGTCTGCCCAAACCGGTCAACATCGCCATCGAATATCTGCGCTCGGGCCGCCCCGTTGACACTTATGCGCGGGCGCACATCACCAAGCTCGGCCGCCGCGTCATCAACGTCCATGTCGATGCCTGGCAGGACGATCACGACAAACCGATCGCCTCGCTGCGCGGCCATTTCCTTGCGGCGAGCGACCAGTGATCCAAGCCATCAGCCGGTTGCCGAGCCCGGCGCTGCCTGCCTGCGAGTTGACCCATATCGACCGCCAACCCATCGACCTCGCCCGCGCCAATGCCCAGCACGCCGGCTATTGCGCCGCACTCACCTCTGCTGGCGCGCGTATCACGGTTTTGCCGGCGTTGGCGGATTATCCCGATAGCTGCTTTGTCGAGGATACGGCGGTCATCCTCCCCGAACTTGTGATCCGCACCCGCCCCGGCGCGGCCTCGCGGCAGGGCGAAGTTGGCGAAATTGCACCCCATCTGCCCATGGATCGCCCGCACTTTACAGTCGCCGCGCCGGGCACGGTCGATGGCGGAGATGTGCTGGTCGTCGGCAAGGATATCTTCATCGGGCTGACGCTGCGCAGCAATGCCGACGCCGTGGCGCAATTCGCCGACGCAACTGCGCGCTTCGGCTATCGCGTGACGGGTGTTCCCGTCGCCAAGGCGCTGCATCTCAAGACCGCGGTGTCGGCGCTTGCCGATGATCTGGTGCTGGTCAACACGGAATGGCTCGACCCGGCGATCTTCGGCCGCCGCCATATCGCCAGTGCAGCCGGCGAACCCTTCGCCGCCAACAGCCTGACCATCGGCAACACGGTGTTCCACGCCATGGGTGCGGCGACACTGGCGCGAATCGCCGCCGCCGGCTTCGATGCGCGCTTTCTCGACCTTTCCGAATTCGCCAAGGCGGAAGCCGGGCTAACCTGCCTCAGCCTCGTCTTTCAGACGGTTTGAAGGCAACGTCCGCGCTGGCACAGTCGCCGGCATGATCCAGCCCCTGCTCTACGAACATCCGCTGTCGCCCTATGCGCAGAAGAACAAGATTGCGCTGCGGGAAAAGGGCGTCGCCTTCGATGTCGTGACGCCCGATGGCATGGGCAGCGGTGGTGGTGGCGGCGCCTGGCTCAAGGCCAATCCGCGCGCCGAAGTGCCGACGCTCATCGATGGCGAGGTTGCCGTCTTCGATTCGACCATCATCCAGGACTATATCGAGGAGCGCTGGTCTTCCCCGCCGCTGCTCCCAACCGGCGCTGCCGCCCGGGCGCGGGTGCGGATGATCGAGGAGGTGATGGACACCCAATATGAAGCGACGACGTGGGGGATGATGGAGGTCCTCGTCTTCCGCCGCGTCACCGGTGCTGCCGCTGACGCGCTGCTGGCGCGGGCGCACGACCAGATTGTCGGGCTCAACCGCTGGCTCGAAGGCCAATTGAACGGTGCGGACTGGTTCAACGGCGCTGATTTCGGCTGGGGCGACGCTGCGGTGGTGCCGTTCGTGCTCGGCGCGGTCGGTTTCGGCGCACCGCCGGCGCCCGAAAGCCGCCTCGCGGCATGGCTGGCGCGCTGTCTTGAACGCCCATCGGTGGCGCAAACTGCCGCCGAAGCCGCCGCGGTCGCCGAAATCGTCGCGCAAATGGTGCCGGCGATGATCGCATCAGGGCAGTTTCAGCGCGAGTATCGCGATCATCGGCTCGAATGGATGCTGCGATCGGGCGGAATCCAGGTCGTCAGCGATGGTCTGGCGGCGGGAACGATCCGCTTTTCGGCGGAAATCAGCGGGTAGAGGGCCTCCGGCGGTTGGGGCCAATGGCCCCAAACCCCGTTTGATTGGAGTCTGGGGCCGACGGCCCCAGCCGCCGGAGGCTCTATTTCACGCCCAATCCGCCCGCTTATAGCCCTGCGCGCGCAGCAAAACCGTCAGATCGCCATGGCGGACCGCGGCATCGGCGGCGGCGGACGCCTTGGGTTTGGCGTGAAAGGCCATGCCGAGCCCGGCGGCTTCGATCATCGGGATGTCGTTGGCGCCGTCGCCGACCGCCAGAGTGGCGGGCAGATCGATGCCAGCGCCCAACAAAGTGGCGCGCTTGGCGGCGGCATCGACGATCGGACGGGCGACCTTGCCGGTGAGTTTGCCGTTTTCGACGAGCAGCGTGTTGGCGTGGACCTCCGCAAAGCCGATTTCGGCGGCGACGGGGCGGGCAAAAGCGGTGAAGCCACCCGAAATCAGGATCGAATCGGCGCCGAATTTCGCCATTGTCTGCACCAACGTTGTCGCGCCGGGGGTGAGCGCGACGCGTTCGCGGCGGCATTGGTCGATAACGTCGGCGTCCATGCCGGCGAGCAGCGCGACGCGGGCATCAAGCGCGGCTTCGAAATCGAGCTCGCCGCGCATGGCGGCTTCGGTAACGGCGGCGACTTGGGCCTTCAGCCCGGCATAATCGGCGAGTTCATCGATGCATTCGCAACTGATCATCGTCGAATCCATGTCGGCGATGATGAGCGATTTGCGACGCGGTGCCGTCGCAGGTTGCACGATGATGTCGATATGCGGCAGCGCCGCCTCCAGTGCGGCGCGGGCGGCAGGCTGGGTGAGGCCCGAAACGGCGATATCGAGCGCGTCGCCGGCATCGATCCAGGCGAGTGAGCCGGGTTCGCCGCCGGCGGCGCGCAGCGCATCGCTTGCACAAGCCGCGTCGGCAGCCGACAAGGCGCCTTCGGCAACAAGGGTGGCGAGGAGC
>JAAFIT010000150.1 GCA_013298745.1 Sphingomonadales bacterium | reverse complement strand
GCCGGATAATCCCGCGTAATCCCGGCTAATCCCGGCTAATCCCGGAACCCGCCGGGCTGTTTGGTGCGCGACGCAGTCCGTAGCGAACCCGTCTCTGCCTGATATTCCCTGTTTCGATACTTTTTTGGGCGCGGGTAAGGGGTCGCTTCGGCTTTTCATGCGTCACGAAACGGCAGTAACTACAGTGCCTTAGAACTTCGAGACCGCTGATTTGGCATGAAAATGCCTGCAAAATAACAGGGAATTCCCCTCGCCATAACAAGGAATTACCTCCGTCATATCAGGGAATGATCCCCAGCATATCAGTCGACTTCGCGAAACTTGGGTCATTTTCGCGCCGTCAAAACCTCAAATCCCACCCTCAACGCCCGATTCTGAGACTCAAGTGGCTTTTGGTGGTACTCAAAGCCCCTTAAATGGCATTCAGGCTCGATGTCGTGGCACGGAGGGGGGCGATAACCCCGACTTCAACCGGCCGATTGCAGACTTGCACACAAGACTGGTGCGTCTGGAGCGGCGCAGAAATCCGGTGAACGGCCCGATCTGCGCCAATAGTCGACCAGACCCAGCTGCTCCACTAGCGCAGCAAATGCCGAGGTCTGGCGCGCCTGTGCAAAGGATGGCTCGAACAGCAGCGCGATATTCGTAGGGCGCAGTGCCAATAACCGAGTTGCCGCCGCGACGGCTTCGTTGGCGTTGCCGGCAATAGCCAGTGCTGTCACCGTTGCCCGATCGTTCGTCGTGTCGCTGCGGCTACGGGTCACCAGGGTCTGGCCGGTGGCGGAGATCGTGCCAGCATCGCCCGTTTCGAGCCCGACGATTAGGCTAGCTTGCAACTGGCGCAGGCGCGCATCCGGTTGGCGCATGACCATGGCGTTGGCCAGCGGCCAATCCTGTGACCAGATGCCAAGGTTCATGCGCCAGGCATCGAGACTGCTGGGATCAGGCAGGTAACCGGCAACCTGGGCCAGTTCCAAGCGGGCCGTATTGTGATCGCCGGCCACTGCCGCAGTTTCGCCGGCGCGGCGCAACCAAGGAATGTTCTTCGGCTCCTTTTCCCGCGCCCGCGCGGCATAAGTCCGGGCCTCGGCGTTGCGACCAACCGACGACAGAAAGTTCGAATAGTCACCATACTCGCAGGCGCAGTCGCTTGGCCGGCCGGCCAGCGCCTTTTGCAACATCGCCTCGCGTCCGACGAAATCCAGCGCCGACAATAGCCGCGCCCGCGCCAGGAAGTTGTGCGGCTGTGTCGGATCGATATTCTCGGCTGCGGCGACCCAAGCCAGGCCCTTTTGCCGCAACGCCGCCGCGTCCGCGCCGCCCTCGGCCGCGAGATCGCCGAAGAGTTCGCCGAGCCGCGCACGAAAATAGGCCGATTTCGGCAACACGGCGGCGTTGTCACGAAAGCGATCGATGCGGGCTGCCATTGAGGACGTCTTGTCGTGCCAAGCGATGCACGAGGCCGCAAAGGCAGGCATCGCTGCCTCGACAAATCCGCCGGTCAGCTCGGGGTCCGTCGTTCCAAGCAGCACGCACCCTGCCGTGCGGCCAATGCGCAATCCGAGCGACCGCGCCAGCATCGGCTGTTGCACATCGCGATCGACACGCACTTGGGCAACGGCGACGTCGCTTCCCTTCCTAAGCAGTTCGGCAAACACCACTACACGGTTGCCGTATTCGGCAGGCGCGATCGTGCCGCGAATCCGCCAGTCAGGCGCCGGGCCGCCCGGCGCGCGCGGCACCGCCACCGCATAGAATTTTTCATTGGCCAGGAAATCCGCGGTTTCGGCGCGCAGTTCGGCTGCAAGGCCGGATGGTATGCCGGGGGCTGTGGCCGTGAACGGTTCGACCTCGACGACCGGGCGAAGATCGCGCGGGCCGAATGTCAGCCATAAAGTCAAAGCCATCACCACCACGGCAAGCAAGACACCGCCGGCAACCGGCCAGCGTTGGCGCAACGCCGATGCTGCCGGGACAGTGCGAAGAGGCGCGTCCGTTGCTGCCAGCGGCGCAATATCGCCGATCAGACGATAACCGACCTTAGTAATCGTTTCGATGGTGAAGCCACCGCCGGGATGCTCGTCAGCCAGCCGACGCAAGCGTGAAATGACGCGGTTGATGCTATCGTCACCGACAATCCGGGTCTGCCAGCATTGTTGCACTAGCGTGTCACGCGAAACGATGGCGCCGTCGGCCCGCGAGAGTGCAACCAACACCTGCATGACACGCGGTTGCAGCGTCTGGGATACACCGGCGCTCGAAACCTGTCGCAACGACGGCTTAATCAGCAGCGTCCCAATGCGAAACGATCCGGCAGTGGAAAGATCGATCCGGCCGCTGTCGTCCAAAATCGTACCCCGCCTTGGCCGTGAACCGGACACCAGCCAACACGCGCTGCGCCGGCAAGTCAATTGGCAATGATCGGTCAACGATCGGCAAGAAATCAGATCAACTGGATGGCCCAGCACGGCGCAACGGCTTACGCTAAGTCACCGCATCGACGGCATTGCGGACCAAATCGCAATCGGGGGAAGTCACATGAAATTTATCTTCCAGCTTCTGGCCACTGTTTATGTCATCGGTGCGGTTCCGTCCGCGCTGGCGGCTCCGCAATTGCGGGCTGCGGAGGCGGTGGAAAAGCGCGTTCTCGTGCCATCAGATGTTGCGCGCGTCGTAGGCCTGTCCGGATTGCAGTTCTCACCTGACGGCAAAACGATTGCCATGGTCGAATCCCGGGCCAACCTTGTCGAGAATGAATATCGGACAGAGATCGTGTTGGTTGATGTCGCCACGGGTACGCGGCGGCAATTTACAACCGATCGGCGTAAGGCCGCGCAGCCGCGCTGGTCGCCGGATGGCAAGGCCCTCGCATTCCTTGCGCCCGACGCGGACAAGAAGCTGCAGGTGTTCGTCGCGCCGTTGGCGGGCGGCGAGGCCATTCAGGCCAGCCATGCGAAAAGCCCCGTCGCCCAGTTCGCTTGGAGCCCGGACAGCAGCAACATTGCCTTTGCCGCAACCGATCCGGCGCCGGAGGCCAAGGGGGCAGACAAGTTTCACACCGGTTTTTATCTTGGGCATGATGACCTGACCGTCCGTGAAAAGCCGCGCTCAACGCACATGTGGCTGGTTGGCGCCGATGGCAGTGCCGAACGGCGCCTGACCAGTGGTGAATGGTCGTTGCCGACCGTCTTGCCGCCCGGCCCGCCGGCATCGCCGCTGAAGTGGATGCCCGACGGCAAGTCGATCATTTTCGTGAAACAGGCATCGCCGTCTTCGGGTGACCGCGGCAAGGCGCAACTCCACAAGCTCGATATCGCCAGCGGCGCGATGACCGCACTTACGCCGGACACCAAATTTGTCGGCTATCCGGTGCCGTCACCCGACGGACGCAATATCGTTTTCTGGGCGCCACATGATTTTGTCGCCGGTGGCAACCAGGACGTCTGGCTGGCGAAAGGGCCCGGCACGCCGTCGAAGAACCTCAGCGCGGCGGTCGATCGCACCATCTACGGCACATGGTGGCAACCCGATGGCAAAAGCCTGGTCGTCAGCGGCAATGATGGGCTGGGTGTCGGCCTGTGGTCGCTGGGCCTTGATGGCAAGGCGCAGAAACTCGACACCAGCCCGGTGATGCCCGCCAACGGCTATTGGGTGGATGGCAGCATTAGCAGCAAGGGCGCCATCGCGTTCATCGGCCAAGGCGTGGATTCGCCCGGTGAGCTCTATGTGATGGACAGCCAGCGTGCCGCGCCGCGCAAGATGACAAGCGTCAACAACTGGGTGGCCGACGCAAAGCTGGGGCGGATGGAGGCGGTGCATTGGAAAGGCCCGCAAGGCACCATGATCGATGGCGTGCTGACACTTCCGCCCAATGCCACGCCGGGCCGCAAATACCCCGTGGCGCTGGTCATCCACGGGGGTCCGAACTCCGCATCCCGACTGCGTTTCGGCCTCCCTTCACAGGCGCTGGCGGCGCGTGGTTTCATCGTGTTCGAGCCGAACTATCGCGGCAGCGACAATCTGGGCAATGCCTTCAAGACGGCGATCGTCGGTGATGCTGGCGAAGGCCCCGGCGAGGATATTCTGGCGGGCCTGAAGCAGGTGATGGCGCGGCCGGATGTGGAACCCGGCAAGCCGCTGATCTCGGGTTGGTCCTACGGCGGGTTCATGACGACGTGGCTGCTAGGTCGCCATCCCGACATGTGGAAGGCCGCTGTCTCGGGTGCCCCGGTCACCAACTGGCAGCATCAGTTCGACCTGAGCGACGCGAATGTCGCTCAAGCCGAACGGCTTGGTGCTTCGCCTTACCGGGATGGCGGTGCCGAAATACTTTGGAAGCAGAGCCCCGCTTCGATGCAGACGAAGATCAAGGCGCCCACCTTGGTCATGTCGAACACCGAGGATTTCCGTGTACCGTTCACTCAGGCGTTCAGCTTGTTCAGGTCGCTGGAAGACAATGGCGTAGAAACCAAATTCTTTGTGTTCCCGATCCGCGGCCATTCCCCCGCTGACCCCATCCGCCAGGGCGACATGTGGCAGGTCTGGATCGACTGGCTTGATGCCCACAAGGGTTGACCACCACGAACTGTCGAAGACCAAAGAAGGAACGCGCAATGCGAATGACCTTGGCCCTTGCCGCTTTGCTGAGCTCGGCGTCTGCTGCCCATGCGGCGGCGCCCGCCATGCCTATAGCAGGCAGCGCCACGATGGCAGCCCTTCCTGCCGATCCCTATCTCTGGTTGGAGGAATTCATCGCGCCGCGCGCCATGGAATGGGTCAACGCCCATAATGCCGTCACTGAAAAGCGGCTGACCGCCGATCCACGCTACCGGACGCTTTACGACGAAGCTCTGGCATTGGGCGGCGCCAAAGACCGCATTCCGCAGCCGACATTCCTGCATGGCGGCATCTACAACTTTTGGCAGGATGCCGACCATCTGCGCGGGATCTGGCGCAAAACGACGCTCGACAGCTATCGAACTGCCAATCCGGTCTGGCAGACGGTTCTCGATATCGATGCGCTCGGCAAGGCGGAGGGCAAAAGCTGGGTGTTGAAGGGCATAAACTGTCTCAAACCCGCTGAAAATCTCTGCCTCGTCTCGCTGTCTGATGGCGGCGAGGATGCCGTGACCGTTCGCGAATTCGATCTCGATATCGCCAAGTTCGTCGAAGGCGGCTTCACCCTGCCGCGCTTCAGGCAGGGGATTGAATGGCAGAATGCCGATCACTTGTTCGTCGCCACCGAATGGACGCCGGGCGATCTAACACCAGCGGGCCGTCCTTACATCGTCAAGCGGCTAGCGCGTGGCCAAAAGCTTTCCGATGCGGTCGAAGTCTATCGAGGTGACAAGGGCGACACGGGCTATGGTGTCAGGCCCGGCAGCGTCCGGGACGGCAAGGGCCGGGAGCTGTTCTACTTTGTCCGGACAGTCGATACGTTCAACAGCGAAACCCATATACTGACGCCGCGCGGTGTCGAACAGCTGGCGATCCCGGCCAAGGCCGAGATAGCGGCCATGGTCGATGGCCGAGTCATCGTCCGGCTTCGCGAAAACATGGTTGCCAATGGCACGACCTTCGCTGCCGGATCGCTCGTGGCGCTTGATCGCGACGAGTTGCTCGCCAGCCCGGGGGCGTTGAAACCCAGGCTCGTCTGGAAGCCGGGGCCGCGTGAAGCGCTGCGCAGCATCAGTACCAGTCGGGATGCGCTGCTGCTGGCGACGCTCGATAACGTTCGGGGTCGCGCCCTTGTCTTGCGCCCGGCGGCAGATGGTGGCTGGACGACCACAAAGCTCGATCTGCCCGATAACCTTGCTGTCAACTTCGGTTCAGCCGACGACGCTGCCAATCGCGCCTTCCTGAATGTCAGCGGGTTTCTGACGCCTTCCACTTTGCTGCTCGCCGATACCGATACCGGCACGATCGACCCGGTAAAGGCGCTTGCCGCCAAGTTCGACGTCAAGGACCTGGTCGTCGAGCAGCGGGAGGCGACATCGACCGATGGCACGCGGATTCCGTATTTCATCGTCCATCGGAAGGACATCAAGCGCGACGGTTCGACACCGACCTTGCTCTATGCCTACGGCGGCTTCGCATCGAGCCAGACCCCCAATTATTCTGCCGAAACAGGCAAGCTGTGGCTGGAACGTGGCGGTGCCTATGTGTTGGCCAACATCCGCGGTGGTGGGGAATTCGGTCCAGCCTGGCACGAGGCCGGGCTGCTCACCAAGCGCCAGATCATCTATGATGATTTTGCCAGCGTGGCACGCGACCTGATCGCCACAAAAGTCACCAGTCCGCGCCGGCTCGGTATCAAGGGTGGCTCCAACGGTGGCCTGCTTATGGGGGTGCAGTTCACCCAGCACCCCGAGTTATGGAACGCAGTCATTATCGATGTGCCGCTGCTCGACATGCTGCGCATTTCAAAGATCGCT
>JAAFIT010000015.1 GCA_013298745.1 Sphingomonadales bacterium | reverse complement strand
AGACATGTGCGCCCTTATCTCGAAAATGTTCGGCGATGGTGAACGCCGCCTCGGCGCCGCGCACCCGCAGCAAGGGCGCATCATCGGCGGGCACCGCGAGGGTGACGGTGCGGGCGCGTACCGCACCGACCAGTTCGGATTCGATGAAATCGCTGATCTCGCGGCCACGCTCACCGATCAGCGCCATCACCACGACATCGGCAGCAGCACCCCGCGCAATCTGTCCCAGCAGCACCGATTTGCCGACACCCGACCCAGCCATGATGCCGACCCGCTGCCCGCACCCCAACGTCAGCAGCGCATCGATCGGCCGCACGCCGGTGGGAAGCGCTTCGGTAACCCGCATCCGGTCCGCCGGCAGCGGCGCGCTGCCCTGCAGGCCGCGTCGACCGGCGAGGTGCAAGGGCCCGCGGCCATCAAGCGGTTGGCCCAGCCCGCCGATGACGCGGCCGAGCAACGCATTGCCGACGGCAAAGCCGCCAGCGTCATCATCGACGAACACGCCAGAACCTGGCGCAATGCTGCCGAGCGGCGACAGGCCGAGCAGCAACGCCCGATCATCGCGAAAACCGATGATTTCGGCCATGGCCGCCCGGTGATGCGGCCCGGCACCGATCCGCGCCCGGCTGCCGACCGGCGCGTCCAGCCCAATGGCCTCGACGAGGCTGCCATCAAAAGCCGCGACGCGGCCACCCCGGCGCATCGGCAGAGGTGCGATGCGCGCGCTACTGACCAATTGCGCGAGACCGCCGTTGACCGTCATGCCAGCCCCGCGACGATGTCGGCGAGCCGGTCGGACAGGCCAGCGGCAATGATGAACTGCGGCGCGGACACGCAAAAGCCATCACGCGCACAGGTCACATCGGCGGCGGTCGCCAGATCGGGCAGATAGGGTTTCAGCGCTGCCAGCGTGTCGGGATGGGCGCTGAACACCGGTGCCTCGCCCTGCCGTACCGCCGCCAATGCCGCATCGACCAGCGGCGCCAGCACCGAACCCCCGATCGTCAATTCCGCCTGCAGGACGGCGCTGGCAATATCGCGCACCAGTGCCACGAACAGCGGCCGCAACCCATCGACATCGAAGCAACAGGCAGCATCAAGCGCTGCCGCTGCGGACGCAAGTTGCACCCGAAGCGGTGCCAGCCCGGCCGCCGCCGCCGCCTCACCAGCAACAAAGCCGGCCTCCCATCCTGCCTGGCGAATGGCGTCAAGATCGGGGGGGGCTTCGCTGGGCGGGACGCGCGGATGCAGCGAGGTCAACAAACCGGCAAGGCCGATGGTTTCCGGGGCGAGCGGCGTCGCCATCAGACATAAGCTCCGGCAGCGCCCGGCATCATCAGCGCGCCGTCGTCGCCCAACCGCCGGACCAGCGCGCAAATTTCGGCCTGGGCGGCCTCGACCTCGGCGCGCTTCATGGGTCCGACTTCGGCCAGTTCATCCTGAAGCTGCGCCGCCGCACGCTTCGACATCGCGGCAAAGACGAGCTCCTTCAGCGCGTCGTCGGCGCTCTTCAACGCCACGGTAAGCAGCTGCGGATCGACTTCGCGCAGCACCAACTGCATGTCCTTGGTGCTCAGGCCGAGCAGGTCGGCAAAGACGAACTGCTGCGCCGCGATATCAGCGGCGAGTTCGCTATCGACGCTTGCCAGCGCGTCGAGCAGCGCCTTCTTGTTGGTCGATTGCTTGATCAGCCGCGCCGTGAAATCAGCGCCAGCAAGGCTCTGGCTGCTGGTCGGCGTCTCATGGCCGGCAAGCTTGGCCTCAAGATCGGCCTCGAGATCGAGGATCATTTGCGGCTGCACTGGCTTCAATGTCGCCAGGCGCACGACGATATCGCTGCGCAGCGTTTCGGGCAGCGCATCGAGCACGGCTGCGGCCTGCGTTTCGGCGAGATGCGCGATGACCACGGCGACAGCCTGCGGATGCTCGTCCGCCAGCAAGCCGGCGATGCCCGCTGCGTCCAGCCAGTCGAAGGCCGCAAAGCGCCGGGCGGCGGCGGGCGGGCCGATATCGGCAATCACCCGATCCGCACGTGGGCTGCCCAGCGCGCGTGACAACACTGCGCGCACTTGCCGGCCCTGGCTGTCGAGTGCCGACACGCCGCGGGTGCGGGTGAGAAATTCATCGAGAACGGCATCGATCGCCGCCGGATCGATTTCGGCGACGGTGAGCATGGCTTCGCCCACCGCCCGCACCTCATCGGCGTCCATACGGCGGAGCAGTTCGGCCGCCTGTGCCTCCTCCAGCAGCAACACAAGAATGGCGCATTTCTGCGCGCCGGAGAGCGTTGGTGCCGGCAGCGGATCGGCGACACTGTCCTCCATCATGAGGCACCCAGCATCTGGCGCGCTGCGGCTGTGGCGCGATCGGCATCGCCATCAACGAGCGCGCGCGTCGCGCCCAGCTTGGCGCGGTAATCAACCAGCAGGGCATAGGCTGCGGGGCCCAGCGTGCCACCATCGATCGGCTGCGCCGTGTCGCTGGTCGCCCCATTCGCGTCACCAGTGGCACTGTTGCCGCCTGCGGAGGCCATGACGGCCGCGCCTGCCGCCAGACCGGCGGCGGCACCCGCAGCAGCTCCGGCGATGGCGCTGGCGGCAGCTTGGGCCGCTGCCGAGGCTGCCGACGCCGCAGACTGCAGCGCCCGGCGGCTGCGCTGCCACTGCCACACCGCCAGCCCCAGGCCGAGGGTCGCCGCACCGGCACCAACGAACAAGGGCATGTTGTCAGTAACCGTGGCGGGGGCATACCAGGCCCGCGCCGGTTCGGCAGCGACGGGTGCAAAGCTGCGCAGCTGCACCTCGACAAGATCGCCGCGCGCCGCATCATAGCCAACCGTACTGCGGATGATGCGGGTCAACGCGGCGACATCCTGTACGCCGGCGGCACCGCGCGCCGGGCGATCGATCACGACGGCGACCGAAAGACGGCGCAACCGAGGGGTATCACCGCGTGTCACCGAAACCGCCTTGCCGATCTCCCAATTGCGATTGGTCGTCTCGCTGGTTGCCGCCGCTGCGGGCGGGGGCGCGGGGGCGGCGCCGGCGGGCGGCGTCGTCGACAATTGCGCGCCTGCCGGGGCCGTATTCGACAAGGCCCCAGGGATGCCTCGCGCTGGCGGCAGGCCGGGTTCGAGGCTGCGGCTGGCGGCTTCACTCCGCAATACGCTGTCGGGGCCATAGCGTTCGGAGGAGGCTTCATTGCGGCTGTAATCGACATCGGCAGCAACTTCGGCAGTGAATTTGCCGGTGCCGACCAGGGGGGTGAGCAGTTTGAACAGCCGCTCGCGCACCATCGCCTCCAGCTTGATCTGATAGCCCAGTTGCGCCGCCTCGCCGGCGGTGGTGCCGGCCGAAAGCAGCGCTCCGGTCTGATCGATGACACTCACCCGATCAGGGGCAAGGCCTGCGACCGACGAACTGACCAGCCAGACGATGGCACGCACCTGCGCTTCGCCGAGCGCGCGGCCGGGCGCGAGGGTGACAAACACCGAGGCGCTGGCGGGTGCCTTGTCGCGAACGAACACGGAGGGTTCCGGCACGGCGACATGCACCGTCGCATGCTTGACGCCGTCGATGGCTTCGATCGATGCCGCCAGCTCGATCGCGGCAGCGCTTTGCAGCCGCGCGGCCTCGACCGCGCGGCTGAGGCCCAGCGGCATGTCACCCACCGGATCGACCGCCCGCGCCGATTTTGGCAAGCCCTGCCCTGCCAACAGGATGCGCGCCGCAGCGGTGTTGCCGGCGGCGACTTCGACCGCGCCGGTTTCGGGATTGATGCGCGCGTCGTAATTGCCGGCCTGCAGCGCCGTCATCACCGCCGCCTTGTCGCCATCCGACAAATCGCCATAAAGCGGCTGCCATTGCGGGCTGCGCAACATCAGCCAGACCAGCGCGATGACCATGATCCCGACAACCAGAAAAATCGCCGGCCGTGCGCGCTGCACCGCCGGATCGGATGCCAGCAATCGCACCCGATCGGGCAGGCCGCGCACCTCGTCGCCCAGCCGGGCGAGCGGCGGCGCGCCGTTCGGCACCGGCGCCAGCTCGATCGCCTCGCTCATGCCACGGATGCCGTCACAGCGGCATGCTCATGACGTCTTTATAGGCGCCGAGCAGCTTGTTGCGGACCTGCAGCGTCGCTTCAAAGGCGATCGAGGCCTTTTGCCGGGCGATCATGACGCTGGCGAGATCCTGGCTATCACCGCGCTCAAAGGCGGCGGAAGCGGCGCCGGCTTCGTCCTGCACGGCGCTGACCGCCTTCAGGGCATCGGTCATCGCCGTATCAAAGCGCTGACCGGTGGCTGGCGCTGCGACCGCGCCGCTGCTCGCCGCCGCCAGCGCCTGGCTTTGTTGCAGAATCTGGGCGCGCAACGCCAGGATGCGGCTAGTGTCGACGGGCGGCAGCACGGCTATTGCACCGTCGCCGACAAGCCACCGCCGCGCAGGCCAAGCGCCGCGAGCTTGTAGCGAAGCGTCCGTTCGCTGATGCCGAGCCGTTCGGCGGCCGAGCGGCGGTCAGGCGTTTCGGCAAGGACGCGCCGAATGACGCCGCTTTCGTGATGGCGGACGCTGCCGGGCAAGGCCAGTGCCGGCTCGGCGGCGCGCGCGGGTGCCGCCGCTGCATCAAAAGCCAGGTCACACGCGTCGATGCTGCTGCCCTCGGCGAAGACCATGGCGCGATCGAGGACATTGCCAAGCTCGCGGACATTGCCCGGCCAATCATGCGCTTCGAGCCGGGCGAGGGCTGCTGGCGTCGGCCAGCACAGCGTCCCGCGCGCCGCCTGCAACAGCCAGTGCGCGGCGATGGCGACGATATCGGCGCGGCGTTCGGCGAGCGGGATGGTGCGCAGCGGAAACACCGCCAGCCGGTAGAACAGATCCGCCCGGAACCGCCCGGCGGCGACATCGGCGCCAAGATCGCGGTTGGCGGCAGCGATGATGCGGACATTGACCTTTTCCGGCCGCACCGCGCCGATCGGCAGCACCTCGCGCTCCTGCAGCACGCGCAGCATCTTGGCCTGCAGCGGCAGCGGCAATTCGCTGACTTCATCAAGCAGCAGCGTGCCGCCATCGGCGGCGCGGAACAGCCCGGGCGCTGCGGCACTGGCGCCGGTAAAGGCGCCGCGCTCGTGACCGAACAAGGTTGCTTCCAACATTGTTTCGGGGAGCGCGGCGCAGTTGACCGCGACGAGGGGGGCGTCGCGGCGGGGGGACAGGGTGTGAATCAGCCGGGCAAGGCCTTCCTTGCCAGTGCCAGTGGCGCCTTCGATGATGACGCCGACATCATGGGCAGCAACGCGCGCCGCCATTTTGAGCAGCGACTTGCTGGCCGGTGCCGCGGCCGCCGGTTGCTGCGGACCGGCACAAAAGGCGGCGATCAGCGCCACCGCAAAGCGGTGATCGGCGGGCGCGACATCGAGGAACAATTGCTCGCCATCGCAAATCGCCTGTGACAGGCGCGCCTGGCGGGCAATGATCACCCGGCCGCGCGGCGGCAGGAGCATGCCCGGCGTGACGACCAGCACATCGCCGAGATCGACGGGTCGGTCAGCAACCAGCCAATCGAGCGGTGCGGGCAGCGGCGAAGGGGCGGGAGCGGCGTTCATGCTGATCAATCAGCAAGTTTCGTGCCAAGCTGCCGTTATGAGATGGTTAGGCCCGTCTCGCGAAATTTTTGGCGGATTTGCATCGATCCTGGCGCGACCGCAGTCGAGCGCCGCCAGAAGCTGTCAAATCAATGACGCCCCAGCGTCAAAAAACCGACGCTCAGTGTCAGAAAACCGACGCCAGCGCCGGGGTGGTCGCGGCGATGGTCGCGCCCGCGATCACGCGGCTGCCGCGATAGGCAACCGCCGCCTGGCCCGGTGCTACCCCGAGCAGCGGGGTTTCAAACACAATCGCGTCATCCTGCCAGTGCCCCGCGGCGGGGGCCGCGAGCGAACGCACCTTGACCATCAAGGGCCCGTCAAGCTCGCCGAGTGCGTTGACATCTTCGACCCGCGCGGCCGCCACGGCCAGTGCGGCGCGTGGCCCCGCCACCACCCGGTTCGCCGCGGCGTCGATGGCAATGACATAAAGTGGCTCAGGCGCGCCGCCGATATCCAGCCCGCGCCGCTGGCCGACGGTGAAGCGGTGAATGCCATTGTGACGGCCGATGATACGCCCGGCGGAATCGACGATATCCCCCGGTGTCGCCAGTTCGGGACGCAGTTTTTCAACAATCCCGGCATAATCGCCGCCACCGACAAAGCAGATATCCTGGCTGTCGGGCTTTGCGGCAACCGACAGACTGAAGCGCGTCGCTTCAGCGCGCACTTGCGGCTTGGTGAGGCCGCCCAATGGAAAGCGCAGATAAGCCAGCTGCGCCTTTGTCGTTGTCCACAGGAAATAACTCTGATCCTTGGCCGGATCAGCGCCACGATGCAGTTCCGGGCCGTCGGGGCCATCGAGCCGCTGGACATAGTGGCCGGTCAACAGCGCTTCACAGCCCAGCTCCTGCGCCAATTCGAGCAGATCGGTGAACTTCACCGTCTTGTTGCATTCGACGCACGGCACCGGCGTCTGGCCGCGGGCATAGCTGTCGACAAACGCGTCGATCACCGCAGCGCGAAAGCGCGCCTCCATGTCGATGACATAGTGAACGATGCCCAGCCGGTCGGCGACGGCGCGCGCGTCGCGAATATCGGCACCCGCGCAGCAGGCGCCAGGCCGCGCGGCCGCCGCCCCATTGTCATAGAGTTGCAGCGTGACGCCGACGACTTCGCAGCCGGCTTCGGCCGCAAGCGCCGCCACCACCGAGGAATCGACGCCGCCGGACATGGCAACGGCGACGCGGCGGCCGGCAAGCGGTGCCAGAACGGCAGCAAGGGATGAAAGGGACATTGCGGCGCAATCCGCGCGAAGTGCCGCGACGTCAAGTCCTCACGGCGGCGCACCTGCCAGGCATGACGCTGCGACGCGCGCGTAAATCGGCGTTAACCACGCCCCGGCTTAGCGCCTGCGCGTCGCGGCCGTGAACACGGTTGGGGCGGGTGTTTTGGGTGCAAGGGTGGAGATGATGGAGGAAATCAACGCCGCAAATGGCGAAGCGATCGCCAATCTGCCGCCAACCGATACCAAACGATGGGTGGCGCGCCGCAAGGCAGCCGTCCTCGCTGCCATCGATGCCGGTGTCTTGACCCGGGCACAGGCGTGCGCCCGCTATCAGATCAGCGACGTCGAACTACGGTTGTGGGAACGCGCAGTACATTTCGCTGGTGTTCCCGGTCTTCGGGTGACGCGGGTGCAGATCTACAAGCCGATCTTTGAAGGAAACAAACCCCGGTGACCTCAATCCACCCTCTTTTCACAGGTGTTCATCGCAGGCGTCTTTACCTTTATGACCAGACGGTCCTAGATGGCGCAGAGCAACACCGGATTTCGGGTCAGCGAAATCAGGCTTTGTTGCTCGAGGAGACGATTGTAATGCGCATTCTGCTCATCGAGGACGACCGTGCCATGGCTCGCACGGTCGAATTGATGCTCGACGAAGCCGGTTTTGAACATGAAACTGCTGCCACTGGTGAAGCCGCTCTCGAATTTGCCCGCACCTATGAATTCGATGCCATCCTGCTCGATCTCACCTTGCCCGATCTGCACGGCCATGATGTGCTGAAGCGGCTGCGGATGCTGCGCGTCGGCACCCCGGTGCTCATCCTGTCGGGCGACGCCGAAACCAGCACCAAGGTTACGGGCTTTGGCGCCGGCGCCGATGATTATGTCACCAAGCCGTTCGAAAAGGCCGAACTGCTCGCCCGCCTGCATGCGCTGGTGCGGCGCAGCCAGGGCCATGCCCAGTCGGTGATCGTCACCGGCCCGGTGGCGATCGATCTCGCCGCGCGCACCGTCGCTGTCGATGGCCATCGCGTGTCGTTGACCGGCAAGGAATATGCGATCCTCGAGATGCTGTCGCTCCGCAAGGGCATGACGGTGACCAAGGAAATGTTCCTCACCCATCTTTATGGTGGCCGCGACGAGCCGGAACTGAAGATCATCGACGTCTTCATCTGCAAGCTGCGCAAGAAGCTTGCGACCGCCGGCGCACCGTCGTCGGGCTGCATCGAAACCGTCTGGGGCCGCGGCTATTCGCTGCGTGATCCGCAGCCGGAGCGCGACGTCGCCTGAGCGAAAGCGTTCAGCGTTGAACTAGAGGTTGAGGCCGGCGGCGACGTCGGCCTCAATCATGTTCGGGCTCGCCGTGACGCTTGCGCGACAGGCCCCGCACGATCCCGCGCAGGGTGCGTACCTCGCCAGCCGTGAATTCCGGCCGGGTGAACAGATTGCGCATCACCAGCCGTGTTGCCGCCGCGCGGCCGGGAACCGGGTTGAAATAGCCATTGGCGGTCAATTGCTTGTCGATGGCGCCGATTAGCCCCTCGAGTTCTTCGTGCGGCGCCGGGCCGTCGTAATTGACGAGCGCGCCCGAAGGCCGCGCCGCCGCCTGGCGAAACCATTCATAGGCCGTCACCACAACGGCTTGCGCGAGGTTCAACGAGCCGAAATCGGGGTTGACCGGGATGGTGAGGATGGCGTGCGCCACCGCCAGATCCTCGGTGAGCAATCCTGTGCGTTCGGGGCCGAACATCAGCCCGCCCTGCCCGGCCAGCGCGTGAAATTCCTGCGCTGCGCCTTCGGGCGTCACCACACGGCGGGTCAGATCACGCTCGCGCATCGTTGTGGCGAAGATCAGCCCGAGCCCTTGGCAGGCGTCGGCCACCGTATCGAACACGCGTGCTTCGGCAAGCACCTGATCGGCGCCGGACGCGGCCGGCCCGGCATCGGGATTGGGCCAGCCATCGCGCGGCGCGACAATGCGCAGATCGGTCAGCCCGAAATTGAGCATCGCCCGCGCGCAAGCGCCGATGTTGACCCCCAATTGCGGACGAACAAGGATGACAGCCGGTGCGGTCATGGATTGCTCGAATAAATGGGGTCTGGGGCCGTCGGCCCCAGCCGCCGGAGGCCCCTCATTCGGAATCGCCGCGTAACCCGGCCACCTGCGCCGAAAGCCCCGCGACAAAGGTTTCGAAGTCGCGGGCTTCGCGGAATTCCTGATAGACGCTGGCGAAGCGGATGAAGGCAACCGGATCGAGCGCCTGCAGGCCTTCCATCACCATTTCGCCGACGCGATCGGCTTCGATCTCGCTGTCACCCGTGGATTCGAGCCGGCGGACGACACCATTGACCATGCGCTCGATGCGCTCGGGCTCGACCGGGCGCTTGCGGCAGGCGATCTCGATCGAGCGCGCGAGTTTGTCGCGATCGAAGACTTCGCGCTTGCCGGATTTCTTGACGATGGTCATTTCGCGCAACTGGATGCGTTCGAAGGTGGTGAAGCGGCCACCGCACGCCGGGCATTGGCGGCGGCGGCGAATGGCGCTGGCGTCCTCGGTGGGACGCGAATCCTTCACCTGGCTGTCATCATGTCCGCAAAACGGGCAGCGCATCAGGGCTTCTTCGTGACCGTACGCAGATAGCCGATGCCAGCGCCCAGCACTGCGCCGAGCATCGGTCCGATAATCGGCAGCGGCAGTGCCACGACGGCCCCGGCAGCAGCACCAATGGCGACATTCCGCATCAGCGGGTTGGGGATCGACGCCTTGGCCTTTTCATTGGCCTGGCCGGCGAGATCGAGCGCCTGTTTGCCGAGATCGCTTTCCAATGCCTTCTTGCCGAGGTCGCTTTCAACGACCTTCTTGCGCATTTCCTCGGCGGTGGCGAAGGCGGTTTCGGTGGCATCGGCCACCTTCTTGCCGGTGTCGGTCTCGGCGAACTTCTTGCCGGCGTCGAGCGCCTCGGCAGCAAGCTTTTCGGCCTTGGCGGCGAAATCTTCAGGTTTGCCTTCGCTCATCGGAACGCTCCTTCAGCCGGCGGGATAAATGGGGAAGCGCGCGCACAGCGCCCGCACCCGGACGTTCACAGCCTTTTCAACGGCGTCGTTGCCATGCTCGCCATTGGCGGCAAGCCCGTCGAGGACATCGGCGATCATGTCACCGATCGCGGCGAATTCGCTCTGGCCGAAACCGCGCGTTGTGCCGGCCGGCGAGCCGACGCGGATGCCGCTGGTCTTGGTTGGCGGCAACGGATCGAAGGGCACGCCATTCTTGTTGCAGGTGATGCCGGCACGCTCCAGCGCTTCATCGGCGTCCTTGCCGGTGATGCCCTTCGGCGTCAGGTCGATCAGCGCCAGATGCGTGTCGGTGCCGCCGGCGACGACCGCGCAGCCACGCTCCTTGAGCTTGGCCGCCAGCGTCTGGGCGTTGGCGACGATGCGCACCGAATAATCCTTGAACTCGGGCGTCAGCGCTTCGCCGAACGCCACCGCCTTGGCGGCGATGACGTGCATCAACGGGCCGCCCTGCATGCCGGGGAACACCGCCGAGTTGAATTTCTTGCCCAACGCTTCGTTGTTCGACAGGATCATGCCGCCGCGCGGACCGCGCAGCGTCTTGTGCGTCGTCGTCGTCACCACATCGGCGAAGGGCAGCGGCGACGGGTGGATGCCGGCCGCGACCAACCCGGCGAAATGCGCCATATCGACATGCAGCAGCGCGCCGACGCTATCAGCGATCGCCCGGAAGCGGGCGAAATCGATGATGCGCGGATAGGCCGAGCCGCCGGCGATGATCAATTTCGGCCGATGTTCCTTCGCCAGCCGTTCGACTTCGTCATAATCGATCAGGTGATCTTCACGCCGCACGCCATATTGGACGGCGTTGAACCATTTGCCGCTCATCGACGGGGCAGCGCCGTGGGTGAGATGGCCGCCGGCATCAAGGCTCATGCCGAGGATCGTCTCACCGGGCTTGACCAGCGCCAGCATCACCGCGCCATTGGCCTGGGCACCCGAATGCGGCTGGACATTGGCGTAGGCGCAATTGAACAGCGCCTTGGCACGATCGATGGCGAGGGTTTCCACCGCATCCGACGGCGCGCAGCCCTGATAGTAACGCTTGCCCGGATAGCCTTCGGCATATTTGTTGGTGAACACCGAGCCTTGCGCTTCGAGAACGGCGCGCGAGACGATGTTTTCCGATGCGATCAACTCGATCTGATTTTGCTGGCGATCAAGCTCGGCGGCGACCGCGGCGGCAACGGCGACATCGGCCGCGCCAAGATGCGTTTCGAAAAAGCCGGTTGGCAGCGTCTCGGTGACGCTGGCGGGGTTGCTGCTCATTGGGGGTTCTCCTCGTATCCGGGGGTCAATTTGGCAACCCGCCCGGCATGGCGGCCACCGGCGAAGCTGGCGGCCAGAAACTCTGAAAGGCAATCGCGTGCCGTGTCCGGCCCGATGATGCGGCTGCCGAGCGCCAGCACATTGGCGTCGTTGTGCTGCCGCGCCAGCCGCGCCATCAGGCCCGACGTGCACAGCGCGGCGCGCACCGCCGGATTGCGGTTGGCAGCGATCGAAATGCCGATGCCCGAGCCGCAGATGGCGACGCCGAAGCTCGCCCGTCCGTCGGCGATGGCGTCGGCGAGCCTGGCGCCATAATCGGGATAATCGACCGATGCCTCGCTGTTCGGTCCAAGATCGATAACCTGATGGCCCAGCCCGCGCGCCTCTTCGATCAGCATCGCCTTAAAGGCAACGCCGGCATGATCGGAGGCAAAGGCGACGATGGGCAAGGCGGCGGCATCCTCAGCTGGATGCGCCTCCTCTAGTCAGCAACGCAGATTCGGGCAATCGAATTGGCTGCCCAGATCGCGGACTATTCGAAGGTCAAATCGCCGCTCTCCGGTTCCTGCAGGTGGCGGTTCACATCTTCCTCGGTGACGTCCTCCAGCCGCGCCGGGGACCACAATGGGTTGCGGTCCTTGTCGAGCAGCTGGGCTCGGACGCCCTCGAAGAAATCATGGCCGTTGCGGATTTCGCAGACCATCCGATATTCGGTGATCAGCGCGTCCTCGATGCTCTCGTCCGCCGCCGAGCGCAGGCCGGCGAGGGTCAATTTGCACGAGGTCGGCGACATGCGGCGGATGATCGCGGCCTGTTCGACCGCCCAGTCATCGCCTTCATCAAGGCTGGCGAGGATCGCTTCGACACTGTCATGGCCGAAGTGGAAATCGATGCCGTCGCGCAACGCCACCAGCGCCGACGCGCCAGGGTCGGTCGCCAGCGTATCGAGGATCTCCGCTACCGGTTCATCCTTGTCGGCGAGCAGTTCGCGCAGCACCGGCAGCCGGTCGCTGGGGATGAAGTGCGTCGCAATGCCGGCATAGATGCAGTCCACCGCCTTCAACCGCGCGCCGGTCAGGGCGAGCCAGGTGCCGATCTGCCCCGGCAATCGTGAAAGAGCATGCGTGCCGCCGACATCGGGGATGAGGCCGATGCCGGTTTCGGGCATGGCGAACAGCGTGCGCTCGGTGGCGACGCGGAACGGGCCGTGGATCGACAGGCCAACGCCGCCGCCCATGGTGACGCCGTCGAGGATCGCGACATAGGGCGTCGCAATCCGCGCGATCGCCTGGTTCATGCGATATTCGTCGTGGAAAAAGCCTTCGAATAGGGCTTTGTCCTCACGCCCGCGCCGCGCCAGCAGCGCGACGTCGCCACCGGCACAAAAGGCGCGATCGCCCGCGCCTTCGATAACGATGCGCTCGACCTCCAGATCGGCAGCGGCGCTGAACAGCGCCCGGTGGATGGTGCGCGCCATCGGCAGGTTGAGCGCGTTGAGCGCCGCCGGGCGATTGAGCGTCAGCCACAGCGCGCGGCCGCGGCGTTCGACGAGCACTTCATCAGAGGTTGTCACGTCGGTCATTTGCGCTCCACCATATTGCCGCCGCCCGATGGGATGGCCACCGGCACCGCGCTGGTTGTCAAACGCGCCAGCAGCGTGCCGGCCTCGTCGGTCAGATCGGCCTCCATGAAGGCGATGCGCTTGCCGAGCTTGATGCAGCGCGCTTCAGCGAACAACGGCACACCCGCCTTGGCCGGTGCGAAAAAGCTGGTCTTCAACTCCACGGTCGGAATGCCGATGCGCTCCCCCGCCTTGGCGATCGCCGCAAAAGCTGCCGCGTCATCGAGCATGGCGACGACGATGCCGCCCTGCACACTGCCCATCGGGTTGGTGAACTCGGGGCCGGGCTGATAGCGCACCTTCACTCGCCCGGCAGCGCTGTCGAGTTCAAGGATCTGCATGTTGAGCAGCACGCCGGTGGGCGGCACGAAGCGGTTCATCCGCTCCATCAACTCGGCATCGGTCATCGCCACTTACAGGATCTCCACCGTTTCAAGCCCGAAGCTCTTAAGCGCCCCCGCCAGCGCGTCAACATGCGGGCTGGCGCGGGTGAAGATGGCGCGGCCCCCGCCAACGCCTCCCGCATTCGGCCCCAGCAGATGCGCCACCCGCCGGGCGATCCCGGCGCCGCCATCGACAAAGCCCAGCGCTCGCGGCGCCGCCGCCGCCAGTTCATCGGTGAGCAGCGGAAAATGCGTGCACGCCAGCACCACCTGGTCCATCCGATCACCCCCAGGCTGATCGAGCAGTGCGGCGAGTTCCGGCGCGACATCGGCTGCCGTCACCAACTCCCCGGCCAGTTTCGCCTCCGCCAGTTCCACCAGCCGCGCCGAGCCGTAGCGCAGCACCAGGCAATCGCTGGCGAATTCGGCCGACAGCCGATCGACATAGGGTTGCCGCACCGTCGCCGCCGTGCCGAGAACACCAATCACGCGGGTTTGCGATTGCTCGGCCGCCGGCTTGATCGCCGGCACTGTGCCGACAATCGGCACATCGAGCACGGCGCGGGCAGCCCCAAGCGCAATCGTCGAGGCGGTGTTGCAGGCGATCACCACCAGCGCCGGCCGCAACCGCTCGGTCAACCGACCGAGGATCGCGCAGGTGCGCGTCGCCACCTCCATCTCGGTCTTGGTGCCATAGGGAAAGCCGGCATTGTCAGCGGCATAGATCACCGGCAGGCCCGGCAGCAGTGCCCTGATCGGCCCGAGCACCGACAGGCCGCCGACACCGGAATCGAACACGAGAATGGGGGCGACCATGATGCTGCCGTAGCAAGGCGCGCCGTCCCCGCCAAGCCGGGCTTCGCACGTCCGGAACGAAAGCGCCGCTCATTCATTCTATCAATCAATGCGATTGGAAATATCCGTTGTCCAAAGGCGCACCGACTGTCGCATCACGATCACCAGCAGTCGACCAATTCGACTGACACGGGGAGAACCAACATGCGCATGAAATCGACACTCTTGATGACCGCCCTGGCGCTGACTCTGGCGCCAGTGGTCGCCAGTGCCGCCGAAATGAACGCCGGTCGTCCGGTGAGCAACCAGTTCTGGTGGCCCGAGCTGCTCGATCTGAAGCCGCTGCGCCAGAATGCCGTTGAATCGAACCCGCTTGGCGGCGAATTCGATTATGCCGCCGCCTTCGGCAAGCTCGATCTCAAGGCCGTCAAGGCCGATATCAACGCCGCCCTCACCCAGTCGCAGCCGTGGTGGCCGGCCGACTATGGCAATTACGGGCCGTTCTTCATCCGCATGGCGTGGCACAGCGCCGGCACCTATCGCACCTTCGATGGCCGTGGCGGCGCCGGCGGCGGCCAGCAGCGGTTCGAGCCGCTCAACAGCTGGCCCGACAACGCCAACCTCGACAAGGCGCGCCGCCTGTTGTGGCCGATCAAGCAGAAATACGGCCGCAGCCTGTCCTGGGCGGATCTGATGGTCCTCACCGGCAATGTCGCGCTGGAGAACATGGGTTTCCAGACGTTCGGTTTCGGCGGCGGCCGCACCGATGATTGGGAAGCCGACCTCGTCTATTGGGGCCCGGAAACCAAGTTCCTCGCCGATGAACGCTATTCGGGCAACCGCGAGCTGAAAAAGCCGCTCGCGGCGGTGCAAATGGGCCTGATCTACGTCAATCCCGAAGGCCCCAACGGCAATCACGATCCGCTGTCGGCTGCCAAGGACATCCGCGAAACCTTCGGCCGCATGGCAATGAACGATGAAGAAACGCTGGCGCTGATCGCCGGCGGCCACAGCTTCGGCAAGGCGCATGGTGCCAAGCCGGCCGATACCTGCGTCGGCGTTGCCCCGGCGGCAGCCGGCGTCGAGCGCCAGGGTTTCGGCTGGGACAACAAGTGCGGCACCGGCAAGGGCGGCGACACCACCACCAGCGGCCTGGAAGGCGCCTGGACGTCGACGCCGACCGCCTTTTCGATGCAGTATCTCGAAAACCTGTTCGCCTATGACTGGGAAAAGACCAAGAGCCCGGCCGGCGCGACGCAGTGGATCCCCAAGAATGGTGCCGGCGCCGGTACGGTGCCCGACGCGCATGACCCGTCGAAGAGCCATGCCCCGATTATGTTCACCACCGATCTGGCGCTGAAGGAAGACCCCGCCTAT
>JAAFIT010000149.1 GCA_013298745.1 Sphingomonadales bacterium | reverse complement strand
GGGGCGGCGGCCAGGTCGTGCGGTGCGAAAGCTGGCAGTATCAGCCGGCACGTTGCGGCATGGACACGCGCGGTGGCGTCAGCCTGCAACGCGTCATTGCAGGCGATTGCCGGCCGGGCAACTGGGGCTTTGATCGCAATGGCGTGTGGGTCATCAACGGTTGCCGCGCTGATTTCATATCGGGTAGCGGCAACAACGGCGGCGGCTGGGGCGGCAGCGGTGGCAGCGGTGGCAACAATTGGGGCGGCCAGACCATCGAGTGCAGCAGCTGGCAGTATCAGCCGGCGCGCTGCAACGTCCGCATCCAGAACAGCGCCCAGATCGATCGTGTGCTCGGCGGTGAGTGTGTGCTCAATCGCAGCTGGGGTTGGGATCGCAACGGCATCTGGGTCAACAATGGCTGCCGCGCCCGCTTCCGGGTCTTTTGATCGCTGCCGCCCCAGATCGGGACGGTCGATTCTACCAATAGACTGACGGATTCCGGATAATTGGCTTCGGTTGGCCGTTTACAAGGCATCGTCGGCCAGGGGGAGCTTCAGTGTCATGCGAAATTTCGTCAATCTTGTCAGCGTCGCGGCAGTCATAGCGTCGCAGGTCGCCATGCCGGCGGTCGCAGCGCCCGGTGATCGCATTACCAAGCCCGAAGGCAGCACCGCCAAGGCACGGCCCACCACGCAACCGGCACAGGCCAAGACCATGCCCGCGAAGACGATGCCGGCCAAGACAATGCCGCAGACCCGGCCAACGACGACCGGCACGAACAAGAGCACACAATATAATCGTCCGAACACCGCAAACTACAATCGTCCCGCCACCAACAACAACAATGTTGTCACCGGCAATACGGTCGTCGTTGGCGGCAAGCCTGGCTACAACAACAATCGATATCCAGTTTATCAGACGCCAAATGGCAACTATTATCGCCCGCCGAATGGAGGCTATTATCGCCCACCGCCGCCACCGCCGGGTGGCTGGGGTGGTGGCTATTACCCGCCGCCGGGATATTATTACGATGACGGTCCCTCGGTCGGTGATGTCATCGCCGGGGTCGCTGTCACCGGCACACTGCTTTATGTGTTGACCCAGGCGACCAAGCCGAAGCAGCAGACCACCACTGTCGTGCAAGGCGGACCACCACCTGTCGCACCACCACCGCCGCCACAGCCGCAGCCCTATGTGCCGCCCAAGAACTCCACCGGCGCGCCGGCGCGGATCAATGTCGATATCACCGGTGTTCCTTCGGCTGCCCGCCCCTCAGCGAGCGTCTGCCTGACCGAAGCGGCACGGCAGATCGGCGCCACCGGTGGCACCGAAATCCGGGTGGACAAGGTCGTCAATGTCGAACCGGGCAATGGCGGTTATCGCTTCCGGCTCAATCTCCTCGGCGTCTATCCCGACGAAACGCGTCTGATCCCGATGTATTGCCGCGCCACGTCAGACAAGATCGTCGAACTGACCTTCGGCTGAGGTTGACCATCGATACCGGCAGACTTTAGCCGGCAGACAATAGCCAGCCGTCTCGCCGCTGCGGCGAGACGGCTGTTGCCGCATTGCGGCTGCCGCCGCTATGACGATCTCGCAATGGTTGCAAAGGCGTGTTGATGGCGATTGTACGTGGTGTCTGGCGTGTGCTGGTGGGCGTCAAGGACTTGCTGGTGCTGGTCCTGCTGCTGGTATTTTTCATTGCCCTATGGTCGGCGCTCGGCAACCGCGCCCAGTTGAACGTTCCGACCGGCGCTGCGCTGGTGCTCAACCTTGATGGCGCCATCGTCGATCAGGCCGCCGAACGCTCCCCGCTGCAGGCCTTGTCGGGCACCGACATCGGCTCCGAACGCGAAGTGCGCGAGTTGATCCGCGCTGTCGATACCGCCGCCAAGGATGATCGTATCAAGGCGCTGGTGCTCGATCTCGATACCTTTGTCGGCGCGGGGCAAGCCAATCTGCAATCGCTCGGTCAGTCGCTGCAGCGCTTCAAGAAGACCGGCAAGCCGATCAACGCCTATGCCACCGCCTATACCGATGATGGCTATTATCTCGCCGCGGCAGCCAATCAGATGTGGATCAATCCGCTCGGCGGTGTGCTGTTGACCGGCCCCGGCGGCAGCAACCTCTATTTCAAGAACGCGCTGGCCAAGCTCGATATCGACGTCAATGTCTTCCGCGTCGGCACCTACAAGGCCGCCGTGGAACCCTTCACCCGCAGCGAGGCCTCGCCCGAGGCGCGCGCCGCCAATCAGGCGCTGGCCGATACGTTGTGGCAGGGCTGGCTCGCCGATGTCCGCGCCGCCCGCCCCAATGGCGATGTCGCGGCGTTCATCGCGCAACTGCCGCAGCGGCTCGGCGCGGCGGGGGGTGATCAGGCCAAGGCTGCGCTCGATGCCAAGCTCATCGATGCGATCGGCACGCGCAGCGAGTTCAACGACGCGATGGTCAAACTGGTCGGCGAAGGCGAACAGCGCAGCTTCGGCACTTACAAGGGCGTCAGCCTTGATCGCTATCTCGCCGCGACCCGCTCGGTGACTCCCGAAACCGGTGATGCCGTCGGTGTCGTCTATGTCAGCGGCAACATCGTCGATGGCGAGGCCCCGCGCGGTACCGCCGGCGCCACGACCATTTCGCGTGCCATTGCCCGGGCCCTGTCCGACAATGATGACATCAAGGCGCTGGTCGTCCGCGTCGATTCGGGCGGCGGCTCGGTCCTCGCCAGCGAAGAAATTCGCCAGGCGCTGATCGACGCGAAAAAGGACGGTCTGCCGGTCGTCGCCTCGTTCGGCCCGGTCGCGGCCTCGGGCGGCTATTGGGTCGCCACGGCCGCCGATGAAATCTTTGCCCAGCCTTCGACCATCACCGGCTCGATCGGCGTGTTTGCCATCATCCCGTCGTTCGATCGCGCCATCGGCCGGCTTGGCATCGGTGCCGATGGCATCAAGACCACCCCCTATTCGGGCGAACCCGATATCCTGCGTGGGCTAGGCCCCGAAACCCGGGTGGTGCTGCAAAGTGGCGTCGAGGATGTCTATCGCCGCTTCACCACCCTGGTCAGCGCCGCCCGCAAGCTGCCGGTGGCCGAGGTCGATCGCATCGGCCAGGGCCGCGTCTGGGCCGGATCGACCGCCAAGGAGCTGAAACTCGTCGATACCATGGGGGGCCTCGATGCCGCCGTCGCCGCCGCCGCTCGCCGCGCCGGCATCAAGGGCGAGGTCCGCACCATCGATATCGAACGCCCCGGTTCGCCGCTCGCCCAACTGCTCAAAACCTTTGTCGCCCCCGGTGAGGAGCAGGAACAGGTGGCGCGTGACCCCTTCGCCAAGCTCGCCGCCGCCTCGCACATGCGGCTGTTCGCAGCGCTAAGCGATGTCCGTGCCATGGCGAGCGGCCCGACCATGCAAGCCGCCTGCCTCGAATGCGCCGGCCGCGGTTCACCCCGGGCGCTGCGCGCTTCGGCAGAACAGGGCTGGCTGGCACGGGCGGTGCTGGCGGTGGAGTAGGTTAGCCTCCGGCGGCTGGGGCCATCGGCCCCAGACCCCAATAGAACGGACCTGTGAAGGGCGCATCCGAACGATACCGATGGAATAGATGGGGTCTGGGGCCGATGGCCCCAGCCGCCGGAGGCCCTCATTTCTTTGAGAAAAATACCTAATAAAGTTTGAATATTTTCCTTATTTTCCTGTTTCGGTCGATTTCCGCGCCAAAGGCAGGCTTTCCCTGGAACGAGTCGCCCAAGACAAGAAACTGCGAGAAAACCGGCGTGTAGGACAGGCCGTTCAGCGCGCCCGATAGGAGGGCAGCGCGATCCCCTTGGCGATCGCTAGCGCCCTTAGCGTAAAGCCCGCCGCCACGCCGAGGCCGCCGGCGACGATGCGATCCACTTCGAAGCCGACGAGCACGACATAGGTGGTCGCACCCAGCGCCGCCGCCGAGACATAGATTTCGCGGCGCATCAGGATCGACGGCTCGCCGGCCAGCACATCGCGGATGATGCCGCCGAAGCTCGCGGTCAGCACGCCCATGACGATCGACGGCAATGGCGGCACGCCGAGCCCATCGGCCTTGGCGGCGCCGATCACGGCATAGGCCGCCATCCCGACGGCATCGAACCACAACAGCGCCGTTTGCGGCCAGCGGTCGGCCTTGCTGAACCAAACCACCACTGCCGCACCCTGGCAGATGGCGAGGTAATCGGGGCGCTGGATCCAGAACACCGGCGCGCCGATGAGCAGATCGCGCAGCGTGCCGCCACCCACGCCGGTGACCGATGCGAAAAAGGCGAAGGTGACGATGGTCTGCTTGGCCCGCGCCGCTTGCAAGGCACCCGAGATAGCGAACACCGCCACCCCGGCCATGTCGAGCCACGACAGCAGCGGCCGAATGGCGTCGATGGGGAGCGGCTCGATCACGCCCGCCGCCGCGGCCGGAAACGCAGCCACAGGAGCACGAAGCCGCTGATGACCGACACCAGCGACAGTGCCGCCGAGAAGATCAGGAACGGGTGATGCGTGTCCTCGCGCCCCACCGGATCAAGAATATGCAGCCCCCAGGCGACATCGAACCAGCGCCACAGCCGGGTGCGCACCGCCAGCACCTCGCCGGCCTTGCCGATATAGACATGGGTGTCCTTGGCGTCGCCGACCATCCACGCCCCGCCCGGCCGGCGCAGTTCGAGCGGCGGCGGATCGGAAACCGGCACAGCGGTGAGCGGCTCGACCAGCGTCACCTGCTGGCGGGCGATGGCAAGCGCGTCGTCGCGGCCGACCACCCAATCAAGGCCGGTCCGGGCATCGACAAGCCAGGTCTTGCCATCGGCGCCGAGCTTGTACGCCGGCCGGCCGAGAACCTGCGTCAGCTCGGCACGCTCGATGACCGAGCCGAGAACGGCTTCCGGCGCCAGAATCGCGCTCACCGGCAGCACCGGGCCCAACGCGCGCAGATCAACAGGCGCCACCTCGCGCCGCAAGGTCGTGCCGCGAACCTCCTCAATGGCATTGGAGGTCATGAACAGCCCGGAGGCGGTCCACAGCAGCAACTGGATGCCGACAAACAGCCCAATCCACAGATGGATCTTGTGGAACAGCCGCACCGGGAAGCGGCGGGCCGCCACGGTCGCCATCAGACGCGACCCATCAGATGTGGATCGGCTTGCCGGTGACCGCCATCGCGGCTTCCTTGAGCGCCTCAGGGTGCGTCGGATGGGCGTGGCAGGTCATGGCGATGTCTTCGCTCGAGGCGCCGAATTCCATGGCGATGGCGGCTTCGGCGATCATCGTGCCGGCCATGCTGCCGATGATGTGGACGCCGAGGACGCGGTCGGTCTTCGCGTCGGCGATGACCTTCACAAAGCCTTCGGTGTTGCGATTGGTCTTGGCGCGGCTGTTGCCGGCGAACGGGAACTTGCCGACCTTGTAGGCGACGCCCGCCGCCTTCAGCTCTTCCTCGGTCTTGCCGACCGTCGCCACTTCGGGCTGGGTATAGACGACCGCCGGGATGACATCATGGTTCACATAGCCGGTGAGGCCGGCGATGTTGTCGGCACAGGCAAGGCCTTCATCTTCAGCCTTGTGCGCCAGCATCGGGCCGGGAACGACATCGCCGATCGCCCAGATGCCGGGCACCGGGGTCGAATAGTCCGGGTTGACCATAATGCGACCCCGATCGAGCGTCAGGCCGGTGGCGGCGATGTTGAGGCCATCGGTGTTGGGGCGGCGACCGACCGACAGCAGCACGATATCGGCGGCGATGGTTTCGGACGCGCCACCGGCGGCGGGTTCGACCGTGACCTTGGCGCCGGCACCGTCGCGGACGACGCCGGTGACCTTGGTGGCGGTGCGGATTTCAAAACCCTGCTTCTTCAACACCTTGGCAAAGGCGTTGGCGACTTCGATATCCATCGCCGGCACGATGCGCTCGGCATATTCGATGACGGTGACCTTGGCGCCCAGCCGCCGCCATACCGAGCCCATTTCCAGCCCGATATAGCCGCCGCCGATGACGACGAGATGCCCTGGCACCTTAGCGAGGTCGAGCGCTTCGGTCGAGGTGACGATCACCTCGCCATCGGGCACCATACCGGGCAGCAGCGCGACTTCGGAGCCGGTGGCGATGATGAAGTTCTTCGCCGTCAGCACCCGGTCACCGACCTTGACCGATTTGGCATCGACGAACGACGCTTCGCCACTGACCCATTCAACCTTGTTCTTCTTGAACAGATAGGCGATGCCGTCGGTCAACTCCTTGACCGCCTTGTTTTTTTCGCCGAGCAGCGCCGGCAGATCGAGCTCGACCGACCCCAGCTTGACGCCGAACTTGGCGAGCGCGCCGGAATGCGCTTCCTCGTAAAATTCGCTGCCGTGCAGCAGCGCCTTTGACGGGATGCAGCCGACGTTGAGGCAGGTGCCGCCGAGGCGATCCCGCTTTTCGATGCAGGCGACCTTGAGGCCATGCTGCGCGGCGCGGATCGCCGCG
>JAAFIT010000148.1 GCA_013298745.1 Sphingomonadales bacterium | reverse complement strand
GGAAATGCGCATCATGGCCCCATGGCAAAGACAGCCAGGGCCAGGCCCCGGCAAAGGATGCGCCCCTATGGCGCGATGCAGCGCAAGGAGCAAGCGGGTGCGTTGTCGCGGTCCGTGCTTTTTATGATTGTTAGGCCTTCAGATTGGCGAAAACCGCTTCCTGACGCGCCATCTGGGCCTTGACAGCGTTGGGCACGTCTTCGCCCTGCAGCATGCCGGCGTTCCACAGCGCGACATATTCGAGGCCATCCTCGATGCTGTGATCGCGGCCGTGGTTGAGCACATGCTTGATGCCGGTGATCGCCAGCGGCGATTTGCTGGCGATCTGTTCGGCCATCGCGGTCGCCGCCGCCAATGCCGCATCATGATCGGCGTGGACGGCGTTGACGAAACCATATTGCTTGGCCTCCGCTGCGGGAAACCGGCGGCCAGTATAGGCAAGTTCGCGCACCAGGCCTTGGGGAAGCAGATGCGGGATGCGTTGCAGGGTGCCGACATCCGCGACGATGGCAATATTGACCTCTTGAACGGTGAAGAAGCTGTTTTCAGTGGCAATACGGATATCGCAGGCGGTGACGAAATCGACGCCGCCACCGATGCAGCCGCCTTGCACGACTGCGATCACCGGGACGCGGCAGCGATCAACGACATTGAAGGTTTCCTGCATGTGCTTGACGTGGCGACGGAAGGCTTCGCGTGCTCGCCCGGCATCGACCGATTCGCCGCCCAGCGTTTGCCCGGCCCAGCCGAGATCGAGCCCGGCGGTAAAATGCTTGCCGGTGGAGGCGATTATCACGGCGCGCACCGCCGGGTTGCTGTCGATATCGGCAAAGACGTCGATCAGCTCCGTCCAGAACGCCTTGTTCATGGTGTTGAGCTCGGCCGGCCGGTTCATGGTGACGCGGGCAATGGCGCCATCGATGCGATAATCGAGTGTGGTCAGTTCCATCTTGCAAACCCTTGCGTTAAAGCTGCTCATCGATGACCAAATTCACCGTCAACGGCAATCCTGTGCATTTCAAGATGGCGCCCGAAACGCCCTTGCTATGGGCGCTGCGTGATGCCTCCAACCTCACCGGCACCAAATTCGGCTGCGGCGCTGGCCTGTGCGGCGCCTGCACCGTCCATATCGATGGTGTGGCACAGCGCAGTTGCCAGGTGCCGATCGGCAGCATCGAGGGCAGTTTCGTCGTCACGATCGAAGGCTTGAGCGACGATCGCGCCCATCCCGTCCAGCAGGCCTGGATTGCCGAGCAGGTACCGCAATGCGGCTTTTGCCAATCGGGGATGATCATGGCGGTGGCGGCGTTGCTGAAGACCAACCCCCAGCCAACCGATTCCGATATCGACGCGACTATCACCAATATCTGCCGCTGCGGCACCTATGGCCGGATCCGCAAGGCCATCCACCGTGCTGCCGCTGGTCCGGTTGATTCGGGGGTGCCGTCGCCCGAGACGACTGCGGCCGAAGCGGCACGCGTCGCCCCCAGCCTCAAGGCCGGCCCGGCGCGCAGTTGAGCCTCGGCTTGCCCTGACGATGGCGCTCGCCTAGGATTTGCGCCAGACTCAAATAATCAACTTTCGATTCTGGGGGCAGACCATGACCGCATTTCCGCTGACGACACTCGCCATCCTCATCGCCTTGCTGATCTATTTCGGCCTTGGCGCCGTCGTCGGCATGGCGCGCGGCAAGTTCAACGTGCCGGCGCCGCAATCGAGCGGCCACCCCGAATTCGACAAGCGCAACCGCGTCCACATGAACACGCTCGAGCAGCTGGTGATGTTCGTGCCCGCCGCAATGCTGGCAGCACCGGTGCTCGGCGATCCGACGACGGCGACGCTGTCGCTGCTCTGGTCGGTGGGGCGGCTGCTTTATGCGCGCAGCTATTACGCCGATCCGGCCAAGCGCAGCCTTGGCTTCCTGCTCACCATCCTGCCGACCTTCATCCTGATCGTCGCCGCCGGCTATGGGGCGGTGCGGGCGCTTTGAGCGTCACACCCGATCCCCTCAAGCCCGGACAGGAAAGCGTCTGGGACTATCCGCGGCCGCCGCGGCTGCAACCAACCGCCAGGCGCATCCGCATCGTCCATGCTGGGCGGGTGATCGCTGATAGCGTGCACGCGCTGCGGCTGCTCGAGACCAGTCACCCGCCAAGCTACTACATCCCGCCCGCCGATATCGACATGGCGCTGCTGCGGCCCGGACGCGGCGCGTCCTTCTGCGAATGGAAGGGCCATGCGGTCTACTGGGATGTCGTCGCGGGTGGTCCGCCATTGCTCGGCGTTGGGTGGAGCTACCCGCAGCCGACCCGCGGCTTTGCCGCTCTGCAGGATCACATCGCCTTTTACGCTGCACCCTTCGATGCCGTGACCGTCGATGGTGAACAGGTGCGACCCCAGCCCGGCGGCTTTTACGGCGGCTGGATCACGGCGGATGTGGCAGGGCCTTTCAAGGGCATCCCCGGCAGCCAGTTCTGGTAGCTGCGCCGCCTTGCCGCTGGCGGCACAAGCGCCGACAATCATTGCCGTTCCGACTCGGGAGAAGTGTCGCCATGACGATCAAATCCAGCCTTCTGCGCCTTGTTGGTGCTGCTGCCCTAGCATTTGCCACGCCGGCGCTGGCGGCCGCGCCGTCACCCGAACTCATCGCCAAGGTCAGTGCCGCCATCGATGCCGATGCAGCGCGCCTGACCGCCATCTTCAAGGATCTCCACCAGCATCCCGAGATCGCCTTCACCGAGGCGCGCACCTCCGCCATCGTGGCGAAGGAACTGAAAGCGCTGGGCTTCGAGGTGACGACCGGCGTCGGCAAGACCGGCGTTGTCGGGGTGTTCAGGAATGGCCCCGGCCCAACGCTTTGGTTCCGGGCCGACATGGATTCGAACTCGGTGCTCGAAGCCACCGGTCTGCCCTGGGCCGCAACCCAGCCGCAGCGCCTTGCCGATGGCAGCGAGATTCCGGTGATGCACGCCTGTGGCCATGATGCCCACACGACCTGGTTGATGGGCCTCGCCAAGGCGATGAAGACGTTGAAGAATGACTGGTCGGGCACCCTCGTCGTCTATGCCCAGCCGGCCGAGGAGGTTGGCCTCGGCGCCCAGGCGATGGTCAAGGATGGCCTGCATAGCCGCGGTTTCCCCAAACCCGATTTCGCACTGGGCAGTCATGCAGTGCCCCTGGCCGTCGGCGTCGCCGTGAATGCGCCCGGCGTGCGCATGGCCGGCACCGATCAGCTCGATGTCACCTTTACCGGCATTGGCGGGCATGGCTCGACGCCCGAACTCGCTATCGACCCGGTGGTGATGGCATCACAGGCGGTCGTTGCCTACCAGACCGTTGTCAGCCGTGCGATCGACCCGCAGTCACCATCGGTGCTGACGGTCGGCGCCGTCATTGCCGGCCGCGACAACAACGTCATCCCGGCGTCGGCCGAATTGCGGTTGAACCTGCGCTGGTTCGATCAGAAAACCCGCGACACGATGCTGAAGCGGATCGACGAGATCAACAAGGGCATCGTCCTCGGCGCCGGTCTGGGTGAAGACAAGGTGCCGGTGCGCGAAATGAAGGGGTCCGCTGGCCCATTGCGCAATGATCCACGGTTGGTCGAAGCCGTCACGCCGGCGCTGACAACTTTGCTCGGAGAGGGCAAGCTGCTCACCAAATTCCCGGCGGTGATGGGTTCGGAAGATTTTCAGGAGGCCTTTGCCGATACCGGCACGCCTTACACCTTCCTGTTGATCGGTATCGCCGAGCCGGCGCGCTTTGCCGCCGCCAAGGCTGCCGGCCGGCCCTTCCCCTTTGCCAATCACAACAATGATTTCGTTGTCGATCTCCCGGCGGTCCCGCTGGGTGCCAAGATCAATACCGTGGCGGCATTGGCGCTGCTGGCGAAATAGTTCCCGCCGAGTGGTTGACGCAAGACAGCAACACTGACGGCAAAATCGTTGCAGCGCAGCATCGGTCTTGATGTCTGACGCTTATCTTTCGGCAGCGATGATGCCATGGCGCAGCGGGTCGCAACTCGGTTCCGCAGGATACATCATGTCTTCGCCCCTCATCACATATCGTTCGGCCTGTCTTGCAGCGGCTTCGCTGCTGTCGGTCGTCGCGCCCACCATGGCCGCGGCGCAGACGACAGCCGCTGCCGATACAACCAATGCCAGCGAAATCATCGTCACCGCCTCCCGCCGCGCCGAAATCGCGCGCGATGTGCCGGTCGCCGTCTCGGTGCTCGCCGCCGAAAAGCTCGATGTGCTCAATTCGAGCGGCCTTGATATCCGCTTCCTGTCGGCACGCGTTCCCAGCCTGCTCGTCGAATCGTCGTTCGGCCGCACCTTCCCGCGTTTCTACATCCGCGGCCTTGGCAACACCGATTTCGATATCAACGCGGCGCAGCCGGTCTCGGTCGTCTATGACGATGTCGCGCTCGAAAACCCGGTCCCCGGTCCTGAAGTCGTTCCCGATCTTCGACGTTGCCAATGTCCAGGTGCTGCGCGGCCCGCAGGGCACGCTGTTCGGCCGCAACACGCCCGCCGGTGTCGTCAAGATTTCGTCGGCCGCGCCGGGTGACGAACTCAACGGCTACGGCAGCGTGTCCTGGGGCAGCTACAACACCGTCAACGCCGAAGGCGCCATCGGCGGCCCGCTTGGCGGCGGTTTCAGCGCCCGCATTTCGGGCCTGTTGCAGCGCCGCGATGATTGGGTGACCAACACCGCGACGACAGGCCTCGCCGACAAGAAGCTCGAAGGCTATCGCGACCTCGCCGGCCGCCTGCAGATCGCCTATGATTCAGCCGATTTTCACGCCAATTTGAACGTCCATGCCCGCGATCTCGATGGCACGCCGCGCATTTTTCGCGCCGGCATCATCCGGCGTGGCACCAATGATTTCACCCCCGGTTTCGACAAGTCGAAGGTCGCACTCGATGGCCTGACCAGTCAGTCGTTGAGCAGCTTCGGTGTCAACCTGCGGATGGATTATCACTTCGATGGCATGGGCACGCTCTATTCGGTGACCGGCTATGAAAGCTCCAACACCGAAAGCACCGGCGATATCGATGGCGGCAACATCTATCGCTTCCCGCCCTTGGGCCTCAATGTCGCGCTGTTCGATGTCAACACCGGCGGCACGTCGAAGCCCAAGGAGTTCAGCCAGGAACTGCGCTTCCAGACCGATGATTTCGGCGGTTTCCGCGCCCAGTTCGGCGCCTATTATTTCAAGCAGAACCTCGATTACAACGAGACCGCCTATTTCCTCAATTCGAGCACCAGCTATCAGGACATCATCCACGACAACAGCAACGAGAACTTCGGTATCTTCGCTTCGGCCGAGTACAAGGCCAGCGATGCGCTCAGCTTCCGCGGCGGCCTGCGCTATTCGAACGACAAGCGCACCGACACTGTCTCGGGCTTCACCGCCGGCTTCGCGCTGACGCCGGGGTTGACGCTGCCGATCACCACCAAGGCGAGCGGCGATAATGTCTCGTGGGATCTGAGCTCGACCTGGGTCGCCAACGAAAACGTCAATGTCTATGCCCGCGTCGCCACCGGCTATCTCGGCCCGGCGATTCAGGGCCGCGTGCTGTTCGGCAGCGTGCCGACCGTCGCCGATTCGCAGACGACGCTGTCGGGTGAAGCCGGCATCAAGACGCAGAACGACGCCAAGACGCTGCGCTTCGATCTCGCCGGCTATTGGAACCGCACCAAGAACATCCAGCTGACGGCGGTTGGCGGCACGTCGAATTCGGCGCGGCTGCTCAATGCCGACAAGGCGGTTGGCTATGGCCTTGAAGCCGAAATCGGCGCCCGGCCGCTGGATGGCCTCGATCTGACCGCCAGCGGCAGCTGGAACTTCACCGAAATCCGCGACACCGGCATTGCTGTCGGTTCGTGCGGCTCGGGCCAGTGCACGCTGCTCGATCCGGTCAATGCTGCAGGGCTCGCGCTGATCGATGGCAATGATCTGCCGCAGGCACCGCGCTTCATCGCCAATTTCACTGCGCGTTTTGCCGTTCCGGTCGGCGCCGGCGAAGTCTTCGCCTTCACCGATTGGGCCTATCGCAGCGAGGTCAATTTCTTCCTTTACGAAGCGACCGAGTTCCGCGGCAAGGCCAGTCTCGAAGGCGGTCTGAAGCTCGGCTACCGGATGGATTCGGGTCTCGAAGCGTCGGTGTTCGCGCGCAACATCACCAACCAGACGCGCATCGTTTCGGGTATCGATTTCAACAATCTGACTGGCATGATCAACGAACCGCGCATTATCGGGGTCGAACTGCGCGGCCGGTTCTGATTTGCCGCCGGCGGCCGGGGCCTCAGGCCCCGGACCCCATTTAGAACGGGATCAGCGTGTACCCCTGCATGCCGAGCAGGGCGTGCGCGCTCGATGCCGAAATCGCCATCTTCACGCCGGGCAGCAGCTCGTCCTTGGCGATGCCCTGCGCCACGGCGCTCTGGCCGCAGACGTA
>JAAFIT010000147.1 GCA_013298745.1 Sphingomonadales bacterium | reverse complement strand
CGTTTTGCCCTTGGGCTCGTCCTTCGAACCGATGTGATACCAGACGCTCACCGCGACGATCGGTGCCTTGCGATCGGTGTGGACGATGACGCGCAGGCCATTGGGCAGGGTGAACGTCTCATAGGGGATATCGATGGCGCGCGCGATTTCGGCGACCGGCGCCGGGGCGGGCACGGCATGCACAGGTGCGGTCAGTGCGGTGGCGACAAGCAGGGCGGCAGCAAGACGAAAGCGCATGGAAAATCCTGTCTGGGATGTGCCGGAACGTTTAACCGCGTTCGGTTTTAATCGGCCATGAATGCCCCGGCCGGCCCTGGAAACACCACCGGGCTGGCGCTGCCGTTCGGCCCCAGCGCCGATACGCCGAAGAACCAGCTGTCGATATCGATGCCCTTGAGCACCAGCGAGGTGGCATCGGCGCCGACATCGCGATGCTGGGTCCACGCCGCCGAGGTGGTTGGCCGCCACCACACACGGTAGCCCGTTGCACCCGGCACCGGCTTCCACTTGATCGTCGTGTCGGGCGACACCTGGCCTTCGATGGCGACACCGGTCGGGACGCCGGGGGCCGAAGCCAGCGCCGCCAGCGCCTTGATGTTGAGGCCGGTGACCTTCGCCAGATAGGGGAAGTCCACCCCGTCGATCAGATCGCCATAGCGGCGGCCATTCTCGGTGCGGATATTCTGGTGCTGGCGATCATAATGTTCCTGCCGCTCGGTGATGCGCACGGCGGGAAAGCCGGCCTCCAGCATCGGCACCTGGTCCCCGCCGCGGCCGAAGCGATCGGTGCGGTAAACCTCCTCCACCCGGATGCCGGCACCGGGTAGCGCCGCGATATAGCGCGACAGGTTGCGCGCCGGACTATCGACCTCGCCGCCGTTGTAACGACGGCGATTGGCCTGTTCGGGGGTTTCGGTCGCCTTGGTGCCTTCGGAGAACACCCGCACCGTCTTGTCGTCGCGGGCGCCACCAATGCCGTGGCTGTTGCCGACGATATCATTGTTGAGCACCGCCTCGACGCGCCAGCCCTTGGCCTTGGCGGTTTGCGCCAGCAACTTGCCGCCGAGCAGCCCCTGTTCCTCGCCCGAAAGCACTGCATAAACGATGGTAGCGGGGAACTTCTGCTTCGAAAGCACGCGCGCCGCCTCGATGACTGCGGCGGTGCCCGAGCCATCGTCATTGGCGCCCGGCGCGTCGCCCTTGGCGTCCATCGGGTCGGAATTGCGGCTATCGATATGCGCTGAAATGATGATGACGCGGTTCGGATCGCTGGTGCCCGGCTGGATGGCGAGAACATCGACGATCTTGGCCGGCACCGGCACGCGCGCGCTGGTCATCATCGCATCGGGCGTTTCGATGACGAGGCAATTGCCGCAATCCTTCGAAATCGCCGCAAACTTTGCCTCGGTCCAGCGCCGCGCCGCGCCGATTCCGCGGGTGTCCGACGTCGTATCCGACAGGGTGTGGCGGGTGCCAAAGCTTACCAGTGTCTCGATGGTGTTCTTGAGCTCGGCCTCCGATACCGGTGCCGGGGCGGCGGCCGTAGTGGCGAGCAGGGCGACGGCAAAGGCAGCTTTCACGGGCAGGGTCCTTGAATGATGTGTCACGCCGGCTTGAACAGGCCGTGGACCGGCGCTGATCGCAGATATTGATTGGGCGGTGTCACCTGAACGCCCAGCGTGGCGGCGGCGTGCCAGGGCCAGCGCGGATTGTAGAGCATGGCGCGCGCCAACCCGACCATATCGGCATCACCATCGACAATCACCGCTTCGGCCTGTTCGGGGGTGGTGATCATGCCGACGCCGATGACGGGCATGGTGACGGCGGCCTTGATGGCGCGGGCGAAATGCAGCTGATATCCCGGGCCGATCGCAATCTTCTGCGCCGGCGAATTGCCGCCGCTCGAGACATGGATGGCATCGCAACCACGCGATTCGAGTTCGCGGGCAAAGGCGATGCTGCCATCGATATCCCAGCCACCGTCGACCCAGTCACTCGCGGAAATCCGGACCGTCAGCGGCAGTGTCGGCACCGCGGCGCGCACTGCTTCGAAGACTTCGAGCGGAAAACGCATCCGGTTGGCGAGGCTGCCGCCATATGCATCGCTGCGCTGGTTGCTGAGCGGCGACAGGAATTCGTGGAGCAGATAGCCATGCGCCGCGTGGATCTCGATCAGAGCAAAGCCCAACCGCGCGGCGCGCAGCGCACAGGCGACAAAATCATCGCGAACTTTGGCCATGCCGGCATCGTCGAGCGCGGCAGGCGGCACATCGCCTGCATTGAACGGCAAAGCCGAAGGCGCAACCGTCTGCCAGCCATTGGCATCATCCGGCGGCAATTGCGCGCCGCCCCGCCAGGGCAGTTCGCATGAGGCCTTGCGCCCGGCATGGGCAATCTGGATGCCAATCGGCATCGCCGAATGGGCGCGAACGCCCGCCAGAACGCGCGCCATCGCTGCTTCGGTGCGATCATCCCACAGCCCGGCATCGCCATAGGTGATGCGGCCTTCGGGCGACACCGCCGAGGCTTCGATGATCAGCAAGCCAGCGGCGGAATGCGACAGCGATCCGAGATGGATCAGATGCCAATCGGTCAGCGCGCCATCATTGGCCGAATATTGGCACATCGGCGCGATGACGATGCGGTTGGCAAGGGTGAGACTGCCGATGCGCGTCGGCGTGAACAGCTGGCTGGTCACTCAGCTCAGCCCCGTCAGCGCATCGACGGTGAGGATCTGCGGCAGCTCACGGGTTGAGCCATCGGCAGCATAATAGACATAGACCGGCACCCCGGCACGGCCGCGTTCGGCCAGCCATTTCGAAATCGCCGCATCGCCGCGCGTCCAATCGCCTTCCATGACGGTAATGCCCTTGGCCTTGAAGGCGGCGGCCACCGCCGCGTCGGCCATGGCACCCTTTTCATTGACCTTGCAGGTCAGGCACCAATCGGCAGTCATGTAAAGAAACACCGGCTTGCCTGCCGCGGTCAGCGACGCGAGCTTTTCGGGCGAATAGGGTTGTGCCGCCAGCCCGGCCGGCGCCGAGGTCGCGGTTGCTTCGGCCGGAGCGGACACCGGCAGCAGCATGATCGCGGCCACCGATACCGCCAGCGCTGCGCTTGCCGGCACCCAACCGGTACCGCCACCATGCTGGCGACTGCCAAGCCACCAGAGCAAAAGCCCGAGCAGGACAGCGCCGACAAGGCCCGCCGTCATGCCTTCGACGCCCGCTTGCCGCCCCAACACCCAGGCGAGTGCCAGCGCGGTGAGGAACATCGGCACCGACAGGATTGCGCGTAACCGGTTCATCCAGGGCCCTGGCTTGGGCAGGCGGTTGCGCAGCGCTGGAATGAAACCGACGGCGAGGAACGGCAGCGCCAGCCCAAAGCCCAGCCCGGCGAAAACCGCCAGTGCCGCAGCGGTCGGCAGCACCAGCGCGGCGCCGAGCGCCCCGGCCATGAACGGCCCGGTGCATGGCGTGGCGACGAATGCCGCTAAAGCGCCGGTGGCAAAGCTGCCAAGTGCGCCACCCTTGCGAATGGTGTCATCGCCCAGATTGCCGGTGGAGACATTAATTTCAAAGACGCCTGCGAGATTGAGCGCAATGGCGGTGACCAGCAGCAACAACCCGGTGATCACCCGCGGATCCTGCAACTGGAAGGCCCAGCCGACCTGGCTGCCTGCGGCGCGCAGCAACAGCACCAGCCCGCCGAGTGCTGTGCAAACCAGGATGACCCCGGCGGCATAGGCCAGCGCATCGCGGCGCGCGGCGGCAGGCTCGATATTGCCCTTGGCAAGGCTGAGCGCCTTCAGGCTGAGGATCGGGAACACGCACGGCATGATGTTGAGGATGATGCCGCCGGCAATCGCGGCGAGCAGGATCGGCAGCAAGGATGGTGCCGCTTCGATGGGGTTGGGCTTCTTGCCGACCGGCAGCCCGGTTGCGGGCACGCTGCCTGGTGTCGCGGTAAGAGCAAAGCCCAATGGATGGTCGACGTCCGATTGTTCGACGCGCAGCACGCCGGTGATCGGGCCGGTGGGAGCCGGGGTGGCCGCGGCGGTTTCGATCCGTAAAATGTCGCCGGCGATTGTCACCGTCTGCGGCGCGGCGAAATCGATGACGCCATCCTTGTCCGGGAAGAAATAGGCGCTTTTGACCTTGTCGGTGCTGCCGAACGGCACCGCCAGCACAAAACGGCCCTTGTCGGTGGCAAAACGCACCGGCCAATCGACAGGCTTGGGCAGCGCGGCCTTGCCGGCGGCGATGCGGAAGCCGTTTTCCGGGTCGCTGGCGCCGGTGCCGATCGTCAACGGCAACGTCACTTGGGCGCTTTCGGGGACGCATTGTTCAAAGCTGCATACCAGCCAATCGACCTGCGCTGTCACCTCGAACGCCGCGCCCTTCTTCAGGTCGGCCGGCGGTGTCACGCTGGTGACGAGCATGTTCGCCTTGGGGTAGACGTAGTTCATCAACCCCGAGACGATCAGCGTCTCCGGCAATGGATAAGCCAATGGCGGCGGCGTTGCCGTCCCCGGCGGCAGCGTCCAGGTGACACGCGTTTCGGCACCGGCATCGCCCGGGTTCGACCAATAGGTGTGCCAGCCGGGCTTGGGTGTCAGCACAAGGCCGATGGCGAGCGGCGCGCCGGGGGCCGGCGTGCTGCTTTCAGCGACAATCTCGAGGCGCGTGTTGGGCTGTTCCGACACGTTTTGTGCCGCCAGCGGCGCTGTCAGCAGGGCAAGAAAGGCAAGAAACAGGCGAATCATGACCTGCTTATGCCCGGCTTGCCGACGCAGCGAAAGCGCGGCGTCGGCAAGGATATTTATATGGTGGTAAAGCGGTTAGGCGATCGCGGCGCTGCGACGCCGCATGGCGGCACCGGTCAAGCCGAATCCGGCGATCAGCATCGCCCAGGTCGCTGGCTCCGGAATCGCTGGCAGCGACAGCAATTTCAGCTGCGACGCCAGCTGCGAACCACCGGGCGCGTTGGTCCCCGCCCAGTCAAACACATAATTGCCGGTCAGACTGAAGTCGCCCTGCACATTGCTCCACAGCTTGATCAGCACTGCGCCATCGCCGGCGCTGAAATCGCCGAGCAGCTGGCCGGTGGTAATATCGTCCTCGAAGGTCAAACCGGTGATGCTGTGCAGCGGCCCGACCGAGCCGACATTGCCGCCGCGAATGCGCAGTTCAAAGCTGTTGATATCGGCGAAATAGCCCTTGGTCTGGCTCCACGTCGGATCGTTTCCGACGGTGTAGCTGATCGTGTTGCCGACGCGCGCAAAGGTAAAGGCGACGGGGGTCAGCTTTTCAAAGGCGGTATCGCTCGATCCGATCGCACCGACATTGGTCAATGCCTGGGTGACGCCGGTGCCATCCGGTGCGGGCAGACCGGTGACGTTCGTCGGCACGTGCAGACCGCGACGACGGTTGACGCCGGTCTTGACCTGGCCAACGGCGCGCTCGATCGGCGGCAGCGCTGTTCCGCTCACCAACGGCAGGCCAAAGGTCGTCTGCAACCATCCGCCCGGGCCTTCAAAGGCTGCGTCGTTGGTCTGGGTGGTGCGAAGCACGGCGGCGGCGGACGCCGGCACCGCCGTAGCGACCAGCGAAGCGCCAAGGATGGAAACCGCGATGTGGCGGGCAGAAACTGCGAACATTGTGAATCCCCGTGTTGGTTATGGAGTCATGGGGCTGTTGCAATGGCGCTGACTTGCCCCTGGCGGCGGCAGTGGAAAGCAGAAAGTTAGGGCAATCGCAAGCACAATGTCCAAATTGTCACGAAAGCCAGCGGTGCTCGCCCAAAAAAATGGCGTGGGAACAACCCACGCCATCGGACATCTGCGAAGCAGCCGCGCCGAAGAAGACTTCGGCGCGGCCGCGTTCGACCTTAACGCTTCGAGAACTGGAAGCTCTTGCGAGCCTTGGCCTTGCCGTACTTCTTGCGTTCGACAACGCGCGGATCGCGGGTCAGGAACCCGGCCTGCTTCACCGAAAGGCGCAGACCCGGTTCATAACGGCTGAGCGCGATCGAGATGCCGTGCTTCACGGCGCCGGCCTGGCCCGAAAGGCCACCACCGACAACGGTGCACATCACGTCGAACTGGTCACGGCGATCGGTGACGTCGAACGGCTGGTTGATGACCAGACGCAGGGTCGGACGGGCGAAATACACCGTCTGGTCACGACCGTTGACGATGATCTTGCCAGTGCCGGGCTTCAGCCAGACGCGCGCGATGGCGTTCTTGCGCTTGCCGGTCGCATAGGCACGACCCTGGGCGTCGATTTCCTGCGGGCGCAGCGGCGCTGGCGGGCCACCGCCACCGGTGTGCACCGGGCGTTCCTTGGACTCATAAGGGGCACCCTGGTTGTAGGAGCCATCCTGCATGCCGCCGAGATCGGACAGCGACTGACGCGTATCGGACATTAGTTGGCGGCCTTCTTGTCAGCAGTTTCGTTGGCAGAGAGCGTCGAGTTCTTGCGG